>CAITDH010000167.1 GCA_903891045.1 uncultured Desulfobulbaceae bacterium
AGTTATATTTACGTATAACTTAACTTGATAGAGGTGCATCATGTACACAACCAACCTGCGGAAAGTTGGCGGCTCAGTCATGCTGGCCGTGCCGCCCGTCATCCTTGATTTGCTGCATTTGCACGCAGGCGCGACGGTCGGCCTGGCCGTCGATCACGGCCGCATAGTGGTCGAGCCAACGCAGCGCCCGCACTACACCCTGGATGCACTGCTGGCGCAATGCGATGCCTCAGCCGAGATCAGCGTGGAAGATCGCGACTGGCTGGATAGCAAGCCAGTCGGTAGCGAGTTGCTGTAATGGAGCGCGGCGATATTTACCTGGTTTCACTTAACCCGACTTCAGGGCATGAACAACAGGGGACACGGCCAGTCATAGTCGTTTCTCCATCCGCTTTCAACCGACTTACCAAAACGCCGATCGTGCTGCCGATCACCAGCGGAGGTAACTTTGCCCGCACGGCGGGTTTTGCCGTATCGCTGATGGGGGCAGGAACAAAAACAACCGGGGTTATTCGATGCGACCAACCGCGCGCCCTCGACATTGGTTCACGTAATGGCCGCAAGCTGGAAAGTGTGCCCGACTCTATCATAGATGAAGTGTTGGCGAAGCTATCCCCAATCTTCATGTGACAAGTTTTGCCGGTGGGAAAATGGGCTTCCAAGATGCCAAGCAAGGGAAATCGGGTTCAGACCGATTCCCGTCCTCTTCCCGCTACAAATCAAGCCGATGATACCGGCTGATCTCCGCTGTCCTCTCTTCCTTGAGTCCTGCTTTCCCGGCAAACAATGGCCAGCGTTGGACGACGTCCACTACTTCCTTGATGATTTCCCCAGGCCTTGGCAGGCTAATACTCTCACCGACAGCAATCAGATCGGCCAGCAGAAAATGGTCCCGTTTGCCGTTGATGCTCATCTGGTGCTGGTTGGTCCATTTACCCGCCGGGTTATGGGAATAGGTCACATCAAAGGCGGGAGAGAGGCGCCACTTGCCATCCTTATCCATCAGAAAGGCGATATTCTTGGTGTGATCATCCTGATTTCGGGCGATCACATTGAAAATCATCCGCCGGTATTGCTGAATGGCGCTGGCCTTGCTGATCCGCAACTTGCGCATCACCGCAAAGGCCTGCTCGTAGCCGTAGGCGCCGGGCAGATTGAAATCATAGTGGGCCAGGCCGCATAATGACTGCATGTGGTTCTTTTTTCCGCCCGATCGGTCAAAACGTCTGGTCAGAAAATGGGCCCGACCATGCTCTTCAAGAAGACGACACTCGGTTATCTCAATGCCTGCGGCCCTGGCCATCAGGGAGTAGGCATACTCAATACGGCCATAACCCTTGGGTTCTCCAAGTTCAAGGTCGCTGACACCGTCAAACTTGAGAATCCAGTAATCATATCCAGCCGGGACCTCTGCCTGCCCGGAGAGGACATGCCCCTGGTCATCCATGGCAATGACCGCCTTGGGCCTGGCCCCGCCGGCTGAGGTGCCGACCCTGAGGATATCGGTAATGGCCTCATTATTCTCCTTGTGGTTGCCACCGAGGGTCACATCCAGATTAAAACGGTTGTCTGTAATCTCCTGGGCCAGCCGGGCAAGCTCAGTAATCTCAACCGGAACTGGACGATCAAGCCCCGGGCTTACCGTTGGCCGGAATTCAAGCGCGCCCATGCCTCTGCTTCCGGTATAGCAGAGACGTTCCACCGGGCTGAAATCAGCGCTGTCGCGGCCATTGCGCGCCAGCCAGGCATCAATAACGGCGTTGCCGAACTTATCCGGCAAGGCGTCGGCCAGCAGGCCGGGCAGACCATGGAAGGTCTCCCGGTTCAAGGCGGGAAAGGAAAAGATGCTATCGCCAAGTCTGGCAGCAGGTAACCCCATATGGATGGGCGAAATATCCAGGCCTTTTTTCAGAAATCCCGGGTCGTATTCAAAGACTGCATAGCCGCGTTCATCAAGCCAGGAAACCGCACCGACATCTTCGCCCCAAAGCCTGACAATGGCCGTATCAACCTTTGCTACCATTCAGGCGTCTCCTCTGGTTCGGTATCACTGCGGGTCCCGGAGGCCCTTTGCCGCTTCTTGCCTCGCTGTTTTGCCAACTGTAACGGACTGACTTCCGGCGCAGGGATGAATTGATCTAAATCCTCAAGGGCTTCAAGCTCTCGCAGGACAGCAATCAGGGAAGCAAGCTTTCCTTTCCCCGCCTCCAGTGCCTTGATGACATTGAGCGACACGGCCACCGCATCCGCCACCTGTTGCTGGGTACGATTTCGGCGCAAGCGGAGCACTTTAAGGCGAGCTCCGATCTCAGCACCAATCGTCTTATCCGTCATCGCATAGAAATCCATAATGCACCAAAAGAAGACTGTTACTTGCTTTTTTAACAACAAACAGCCTTTTATAAGACTGTTATGAATAATAAAATCACACTCCCCTGCTGGTGTCAAGCAAAGAACTCATACAAAAAGATCTGACCACATCAATACAGCAACAATCAGCCTCCAGTTATTTCATCCTAAAAACGGCAATTGCCTCTTAATACACATGTAGCTCCCTCTCCTTTTGGGAGAGGATCGGGGCGAGGGAAAAGTTTAGCAATGCAAGAAGTTATTGCAAAACAACTGTGTCCAACTGCCTTTTTCAGGTTCATGCATTATCTTGCGCAGACGCCCAGCATATAGAGGTTGCCGGCGACCCATTCCTCTTTTTCCTTGCGGATATTGGCCGCCGTAACCTTGAGCACGGAAAATCCACTCTCCTGAGCCAGACCCCTGATATAGGATTCGGCATGACCATACCGGCCCATGGGTTTCAGGCAGAAGTCCTGATTGGCAAGCTCTGTTGAGAAGAGGAAGATGCCGCCCACAGCGGCCCTCTTTTTCACCAGGGTAAAAATCTCGCTGAGATCACCGACATAGATAAAAACATCGGCGGCCAGAATGAGATCAAAAGATGCCTTGTTCTCCCTTAAAAATGAACAGATATCTGTTTCGTGCAGGCTGTCGTACAACCCTTTTTTACCTGCGACCTCCAGCATTTTAGGAGAGAGGTCAAGCCCGATCAATTTTTCGGTCAGATCCTGAAAGGCCTCACCGGACAGCCCGGTGCCGCAGCCCATATCAAGGGTGGTGGGAAAACGATGACTATCCTTACCGGAAAGCATGGCCCTGAGCTGGGCAGGGACAGTATAGCCGAGCTTATCAACCAGGCTCTCTTCGTAATGTTCCGAAAAACTGTCAAAGACCGTGCGAATATAGCCTTCAGGCGCCGTGGCCGTAGTCTGGCCGGTGAGCGCTGCCAGCATATGGCCGGCCATGGTGGCGTTGTAGTCAAGGGCGATCAGTTTCTGGTAGGTGGCAATGGCCTTATCGACCTCTCTTTCCATATGATAGAGATATCCGAGATTATTGAGGGCCGGGGCATGGTCGGGATTATTCGTGACCACTTTTTCAAAAAACCAGATGCTGTCGGCGTGATGATGCAGGTCCTTGCACAGGACCCCGATGTTGTACAGGACGTCCTCGGCATCAGGGGTGATGGTCAGTACTTTTTCGTAACAGCTGAAGGCCTTGTCGAATTGTCCCAGCTTTTTCCTGGTCAGGGCCAGATTAAAGAAGATGTCGGCATCCTCAGGGCAAAGTCTGGCCGCCTCCTCATAGGCCTGAGCCGCCTTGGGGTAGTCGCCCTGCTCAAAGAAGATGATTCCCAGATTATAATGGGCCGGGGCCGCCTCCGGGGCCATGGTTACGACACGGGTAAACCAGTGGGCGGCCTCGTCCAGTCTTCCTTTTTCAAAAAAAAGCATAGCCAAAAGGTAGCTGAGCTGCGGATTATCCTGGTCAGCAGCAAGCAGGGCCTGATAACCGGCCAGGGCCTGCTCGAAATCTCCGGCCTGATGATATTTTTGGGTCTGATCAAAAAGGTCCATAGTATCTATTTGATTGTGGCAACATCGCCAGTAAGTTCGCCTGCCATCTTGGAGTTGTTAAAAAGCAGACGGTCATAAGTCTCAAACTTGCCGGGCAAGATAATCCAGCAAGTCACCCATCCAGCCATTGATTTCCCGGCAACATGCACCACCAGCCAGGATCTCTTCCTCTGCCTGAATCCAGTGCGCGGAAACCAGCTCCGCACGGCAGTTTTCAACAAGAGACGCGGCGCTTACCGGAGTGGTCTCCAGATGAAACTGCAGGCCTATCACCCGTTCCTCATAAACAAAGGCCTGATTGACACAGGCGGCGCTGGAGTAAAGCCGTACTGCCTTTTCCGGCAGGGTAAAGGTATCGCCATGCCAGTGAAACACCGTCGGACACACAGGCAGCACACCCTCCAGGCCCTCAGGAACATCCTTGACCCGCTCCAGAGGGAACCAACCAATCTCTTTTTCCTTATTGGCCATCACCTGCGCCCCCAGGACATCGGCCAGAAGCTGCGCCCCCAGACACACACCCAGCACCGGCTTGCCTGCCGCAATCACCCGCCGCAAAAAAACCTTTTCCCCCTGGAGCCAGGGATATTTGTCCTGATCATGGACGCCCATGGGGCCACCCATGACAATAAGCAGGTCAAACAGATCAAGTGGCAGCAAGGTTTCACCGGCAAACAGCCGGGTACAACTCAGCGTATGCCCCTTTTCCCGCGCCCACTTCTCCATGCTGCCAAGCCCTTCAAAATCAACATGCTGCAACCAGTGAATCTTCATGCCTCTCTCCTTCGTCTTTCTCTTAAAGAGAGATTTCATTCTCTCTTTTCTTGTGGTACAGTTTTTTACTGTCATTCACGAAATAAATCACAAAATAGCATAAATACCCATTAACATCCACCCCCTGTTCCGGCTATGCCAACTCCCGCGCACACCGTTCTTCTCATTGATGACAACAAGGTCACCCGGGCCCCGCTTGTCACTGTCCTCGAACAGGCTGAGTATAAAGTCGTGCTTGGCTGCTGCGCCGAAGAGGCCATGAAGCTGCTGCGCACCCTGACCCCGGACATTATCCTTCTCGATGTCATGATGCCCGGCATGAATGGCTTCTCTTTCTGCCGCAAGCTGAAAAAAGACCCTAAATATCAGGATATCCCGGTCATCTTTCTCACCTCTTTGTCCCAGCAGACCGATATCGTCAAGGGTTTTAACGCCGGCGGCCAGGACTATATCATCAAACCCTTCAACCAGCAGGAGCTGCTGGCCAGGGTCAAGACCCACATCCACCTGCACGACACCCTCCTCGAAAACAAGCGGCTCAGTCGCCTGTCCCTTGATGCCAGTAAATCCAAGAGTGAGTTCCTGGCCTCCATGAGCCACGAGATCAGGACCCCCCTCAACTCGATCATCGGCATGGCCGAGGTGCTGGCAGAAACCACCCTTTCCGAAGAGCAGCACGAATATGTGCGCATCTTCCGCTCGGCCGGCGAAAGCCTGCTCGAAATCATCAACGACATCCTTGACCTGTCCAAGATTGAGGCCGGCCAGACCGAGCTTGAGGCCATCGACTTTGACCTCCCCACCCTGCTGGAGTCGGTTACCACCATTGTCTCCCTGCGGGCCGATGAACAGGAAACCAAAATCCACACCCATATTGACAGCGACGTCCCCTTCTACCTCAACGGCGACCCCACCCGCCTGCGGCAGATCCTGCTCAACCTGGTGGGTAACGCGGTCAAATTCACTGAAAAAGGCAGGGTTGAGATCACTGTCTCGACCAAGTTTCAACCGGACTCCGATCAGGAGCTGCTTTTTGCCATCAAGGACACCGGCATTGGCATCCCGGCCGACAAACAACAACTGATCTTTGACAGCTTCACCCAGGCGGACTCACTCACCACCCGCAAATATGGCGGCACCGGCCTCGGACTCACCATTTGCCAGAAACTCCTGAACATCATGCAGGGGCATATCTGGCTGACCAGCCAGCCGGGAAAGGGCTCCACCTTCTTCTTCACCATCCCTTTTTCACAAGCGACAGCGCCCCGCCCGGAAATCAATACCAATAATGAGTTACAACCAGCTCGCTGCGAACTGCTGACGCCCGCCCGTATCCTTCTGGTCGATGACAACAAAGACAACTGCAACCTCATCCGTCTCTACCTCCAGAGCACCCCTTTTACCCTGAAAACCGCCGGCAATGGCCAGGAGGCCGTCAAGATTTTTTGCGCCAACCCCTATGACTTGGTCCTTATGGACATTGAGATGCCGATCATGGACGGCTATGAGGCCACCCAGAAGATCAGGCAGTGGGAACAAGGACAAAAACGGGCGCCCGTCCCTATCGTCGCCCTGACCGCCCACGCCTTTATCCGTTTCAAGAAAAAGTGTCTCGACGTAGGATGCAGCGATTTTCTGACCAAGCCAGTGAAAAAATCAAAACTGATCGAGACCATTGCCACCCATCTCCACCTCAGCGGCCAGATCCAGTCGGAGCCGGTGACAACAAAACCGGATGCCACCATAGATGGTGAACATGACCTAGGCAAACTGATCCTGGATCATAAGATTGCCAAACTCATTCCCCGGTTCATGATCAACAAAAAGCAGGACGCGAAAAAGATGCTCGCAACCCTGGAAACAGGGACAATGCACGATCTCAAGAAACAGGCGCATACGGTCAAGGGCACCTCCTGGATGTATGGCTTCACCCATCTTGGCGACATCTGCCTGGCTCTCGAAAAATCGGCAGAGGCCCATGACCAGATCCAGTCAAAAAAACTGATTGACGAGATCATCACCTATCTTGACACCGTCCAGATCCACTACCAGAAAACAGATGACACCGATGGTTGATCCCTGCCCCCTGTTTTTTCCGTTTGATTTTCGCAATGATATTGATAAACTGGATATGCGCTGCGTCTTCAATATCTCTTGCCCTACAAGGACAGACCAAAGACGTATTATCAAGACAACCTGAACCTCTCTCCACGGAAGGAAAAAAGAACCATGCAAAAAATGAAGAAAATTGTCCTGATTGATGACGATCAAGATCTCTGCGATCTGCTGAAGATGCAGCTTGAGGCATCCGGCAGGTTCCTGGTCACCACCAGCTCTCATAGCGCGTCCGCCTTGGCATTGATCAAAACGGAACGACCGGATCTGGCCATTCTCGACATCAATATGCCGGAGATCCACGGGGTCGAATTGGCGGCCTCGCTGGCGCACGATGAACAGACCGCCGCGATTCCCATTCTCTATCTCACCGGTATGGCCAGCCCGGAAGAGATAAACGAGATTGGCGGCGGCCATTCCCTGCAGACCCTGGTTTCCAAACAATCACCCATAACCGAGCTTGTCGCCGCCATTGACAGCCTGGTATCCCCCTGACCTTGAGACCATCCTTTGCCTAAAATCCAACAACAAACAGCGCGCTTCGCAGCCATCGAGACCCTCTGTCAACTCGAACGCACCCACTTGCCGGCCGGTTCACTCTTTGACAAAGTAGCCACCCAATGCGCGCTCGTCGGCAGCGAACGCCATCTGGCCATGAACATCATCTACGGCGTTTTGCGGCAGCGACAGGCCCTTGAATCCCTGCTGCAATCGCTTTGCAAGCAGCCTCTCTCCAGGATCAAACCCTTTGTCCACCAGGCCCTGCTGACCGGGCTGTACCAGATCTTTTTCCTCGACCGGATTCCTGAATCGGCCGCAGTCAATGAGGCGGTCAAGGCTGTGCAGGCCGCCCACCTGCCGAAAAATCTGCAGGGCTTTGTCAATGGGGTCCTTCGGGAAAGCCTGCGTCAGAAGGAAACACTGTCCGCCCGGCTCCACCAGGACAGTTCAGGAATTCCCGCAGGCCAAGGACGGCCCAGTGTCGCGGGCGCCATGGACGGCGCAGGAGCGACCGCTTTTCTCAATCACCCGGACTGGCTGGTCAGACGCTGGCAGAAACGATACGGTGAGGAAGAGATGCGGCGGATCTGTGCAATAAACAACCAGCAATCGCCTCTGATCCTGCACGTCAACACCTGTGTTACCACCAAAGTTCAGTTGATGGCGGCCATTGCGCAGGAAGGAATAGTGGTGCAGCCGGGAACATACAGCGAGGATGCCCTGGTCCTGCCTGAATTTCATGGCGCTATCAACAAGCTGCCGGGATTCGCCGAAGGCCACTTCCAGATCCAGGATGAAGCGGCCCAATTGATCGCGCTGCTGCTGACCCCCATCATCCCAAACGGCCGGTACCTGGACGCCTGCGCCGGGGTGGGCGGCAAGACGAGTTGCCTGGTCCAACTCGGCGCCGCCGCTCATGCCTCCATCGCCGCCGTTGAACCAGATCCGCAACGCCTGCAGAAATTCCGCGAGAACAGGCAGCGCCTCCATCCTGATGCCCCTGTCACCCTGTATGAAATGGATCTGCAAAACTTTGCCCAAAGCTGCGACTCCCCCCTTGACGGCATCCTGATTGATGCCCCCTGCTCCGGAACCGGGGTCACCGGCCGACATCCCGACATCCGCTGGAACCGCCAGGAGCATGAGCTTGCCCGTTTTCAAAAAAACCAACTGGCGCTGCTGGAACAGGCGTCAGGACTTCTCACCCCCAACGGCATCCTGGTCTACGCCACCTGCTCACTCGAACCTGAGGAAAACGAAGAGGTCATCGCCCTCTTTCTTGACCGGCACCCTGACTTTATAACGGAAGACTGCACGCCATTCCTGCCGCAACCAGCACAAGAGCTGGTCAGAGATGGATTTTTCGCCCCCCGGCCCGGGCCGACCATCGATGGTTTTTTCGGGGCCAGATTGGTACGTGTAGAGAAAGATTCATCTGTTACATAGGGCAGGGCTCCCCCATGGTATTGGATTTCGGCCTCTGCCGGAATAGTGGGGCAATGCGGAACCCCGATGCAAATAAAAAAAGGGGAGGTTCCATTACAGGAACCTCCCCAAGATACTCAACTACAGAACGGATTCTTCAGATGCTGTTCACACCATTATAAGTTTCCGTTATCCTTACACAACGACCTAGAATGTTGCTTCAAGGGTCAGGTAAACCTGATCGGCATGGTTGACGGGATCTTGCATATATCCAGCATTCATTAAACCCTCGATCTTCTGCAGGTCTGTGGCATCCCCTAAATTATACGCCATCATGTTCCAATCGCCGGAACCGGTATAATTGTACTGATAACGCTGATAACCGAGACGCATAAAGGTCTTGGCGTATTTAGAGATGGCCTTGCCCGTGGGCAGGTCATAGATACCATAGACCTCATAGACATTACCGCGAGCGGCAATCTTGGACTGATAGAGATCATCATGTCCTGGGGTCATGCCGATCCAGTACTGGGAACCGTAGTTCCATTCAGCTCCCAGTTTGAGGCCGACAGGATCAATGTCATAACGAACGCCAACATGGGCGTGGTAACCGTTCTCGACGTCCTGGTTAGTGCCCGCACCAGAGAACATGGCAGCGTAGTCATTAAACATGCCGTGTTCGTTAGGAGCGGTACGACTCCAACCACCGGCCACGAAGTAGTTCAGGCTGGCAATCTTGTCCATATAGGTAGCACCGGAATGCTGGATGTTACCCACATTCTGCCTGTCACCCATTCCAGACATCCACCCGAAACTCTGGTCGATAATAGGATCCTGGAAGTTAGGATAATTAACAACATTGGCAGCAAGGAAAGACTGGGCATAGAGGAAACGATCTCCCTTCTGCAGGATATCCCAGCTCATGCCGATAAAGTCCATATCATTCAATGGGGCACTATTTACCTGGAGGCCATCTTCAAAACCCCGTCCGTAACAGACGCGAACACGACCGGCGCCCAGATCTCCACCCCATTTGTAGGCATAGCCCATGGAAATTCCGTCAAAGGCATAATCCATAATCAGTGGGGTGCCACTGCGCTCGGTGGAGTTCATGCGGATATTGCCGGGATTACCATCGGTGGTTGGACGACGACCAATGGAGAACCATATGGGGGCGCCACCGATATTGTTAAAGTTGACATAGGCACGGTCAACGCGCAGGGCATTGTCAGAAGGGGTACGGGTGCTGTTGCCGTCAAACTGTGGCCATGCGGTGCCAGAAGCATCGGTAGATGCTGACTCCATGCCCCAAGCCTTGTACATGGCAAGACGGCCCTTGAATTCTACGTTCTCAGTGACGCCTACCCGCATGTTCAGGCGTAAACGGTTGGTCCATGAGGTATCATTCTCGTACTTTGTTCCCATAATACCTTCTGCATTGTAGTAATCGAGACGGGTACGGAAATCGCCGCTGAGTTTAAAGCGAGCTGCCAAGTCCCAATCCGCAGCACGTTCACTGAAGCCGGCAACGGTATGGTCCAGATCGCCTACCTTGGCTTTGGTCGCGGCGTTGGCCTCAGATTGAGCAGCCATTTGTGACTTTAACTGGTCAAGTTGTGAACTCAGATCCTGGATCTTGCGATCCAGATCGCTGGATTTGGGGCCAACGCCTGCAGAAGCAACTACAGGCAGGGCAATTAGACCGGCAAGGGCTAACATGGAAAATTTTTTAATCATCTTCTTTCCTCCTACTTTTTTTGAATTGTTACGATTCCAGAATCCTCCTGAGATTCCGGATCGCATCCCCGACCCATCCGGCCCGGTTAAAGGGACTGGAGAGTCAAACAGTGCTATCTTTTCCTATCTTTTCTATAGGTATAAATTGAATAGAGTCAGAACCAGATAGAAAAATAATCAACTACAATAATTTGTACTACCGCATTTTTATTTTCATGTCAAGAAATTATCCGCTTTTTTATTCGCACTGTTTTCGTGGTTCTGCGAGGAAGTTCAAATTTTTATCCTCCTCTTTCCCTGTGTACAAAAAGTAATCTGGTAGGGGGGCACAATATATGGTAGTTGAAAAATTGTGTAAACAAGAATATAGGGCTTTGGTCAGGTGGAGAGGAAGAGCGTGTGAGCCTCACCCTTCTGTCTTGACAACGGATTTTGTTTTTAATGCCAGCAATGAAATCATTGCCAGCAAATATTTAAGCCTGAAAAACCCGTCCTTCTTACTATGCAACAGCAATCACCCTTTACGCTTCATGCCAGCGCCTCCTGCTGTGCCGCCCGAAGGGGCGAGGTGTGTACTCAGCACGGTACCTTTCAGACCCCAGTTTTTATGCCAGTTGGCACTCAGGCAACGGTCAAGGCAGTAACTCCTGAGAACCTGAAAGAGATGAATGCCCAGATCATCCTTGGCAATACCTATCATCTGTACATTCGGCCAGGCCATGAACTGATAAAAAAATTTGGCGGGCTGCATGGATTTATGAATTGGGACCGGCCCATCCTGACGGATAGTGGAGGTTTCCAGATCTTTAGCCTTAAGGAATTGGCCAAGATTACCGAGCAAGGCGCTACCTTTCGTTCACATCTGGATGGTTCCAAGCTCTTTCTTGGCCCCGAAGAAGCGATACATGTCCAGGAGGCCTTAGGCTCGGACATTATGATGTGCCTTGATACCTGTATTCCCTATCCGGCGACTCGCGAGGAGACCATCAAGGCAACTGATCTTACCAGCCGTTGGGCCAGGCGCTGTCGGGAGGCCCAGACTGATACCGGCCAACTCCTCTTTGGGATTGTTCAGGGCGGCATGTTTACCGATTTGCGAAAAGAGCACGCACAGGCACTTATTGATATCGGTTTTGATGGGTATGCACTCGGTGGTCTCAGTGTCGGTGAAGACAAGGCCTTGATGCAGGAGATGACCGAGGCTGTCATTCCGCATCTGCCTGCGGAGTATCCCCGCTATCTGATGGGTGTTGGTACTCCTGAAGATCTGGTGGAGGGTGTCTATCGGGGTGTGGATATGTTTGATTGCGTGATGCCAACCCGCAATGCCCGTAACGGGACCCTGTTTACGTCAACCGGCAAGATCACCATTAAAAATGCCCGGTATCGGGATGACAAGGCCCCGGTGGATGCCAACTGTAACTGTTACACCTGTCGAAATTATTCCCGGGCCTATCTGCGTCATCTCTTCCAGTGCCGGGAAATCCTCAGTTATCATCTGAACACCATCCATAATCTTCATTATTATCTGAATCTGATGGCGGAGATGCGGGCGGCTATTGAATGCGATCAATTTACTGCCTTCCGCAACGATTTTTATGGCAGGCTTGCATGTGAGTGATTAACATCATTGTCTTCATGCGAGGGAAATATCCGTGAAAGATATGGTTGTCGTTTATTTGCCGTTTACATTATAATTTTTTTTGGAGGAAGCAGTATGCCAGGATTAGCAGCAGGGGGAGGAGGAATCGCCTCTTTCGTCCCTCTTATTCTTATTTTTGTGGTTTTTTATTTTCTGTTGATCAGGCCTCAACAGAAGCAGGCCAAGCAGCAGCAGCAATTTTTAAGTGATCTGAAGAATGGAAATAAGGTTATAACCAAAGGCGGTATTCATGGCACAATCACAGGGTTGACGGATACTGTCGTGACCCTGGAGATCGCTCAGGATGTCCGTGTCAAGGTTTCCCGGTCAGCCATTGCCAGTCCAGAAAGTGCAAATGTAGCGGCCCCTGTTAAGGCGGGTGGTTGAGGAATCGGCGGCTGCTGATGCTCTGCAGGTTGTAGAGGCCGTACGGACACAAGAGTTGATGCTGTTCAGGCTCAATTCTTGTGTCATTTTGTTGTATGTTCCATGACGGGAATACAAGGGTAAGTTTGAAAATCTTTATAAGACTTTCTTTTTTTGATAAAGAAAAAATGTCAATGAGCCGAAAAGATTGATAACAGATACTATGATTTTTCTTTTGCTTGTGTCATTATAAAAAAAGGAGGGCAAGATCATGACAAGTCAGGAAGCTATTGGAATTCTCATGCTGAGTCCTTTTTATTTTAAAATGTCCCCCGCTGATCGGAAAAAATTAGTGCAGGAATATTGTGATTTTTTTAATACAATTGCCATGCGGCAGAATGATTCGAATAATAACAAGAAATAGTAGAACCTCTCATTTTCCCCTTCCTCTCCCAAATAGCCTTTTTTCAGGCATCTTTTGATCTGTAAAATCCGGCATAATGTCAATCAAGTTACTGGCTATTGAATTGTATCGCGCCCAGCAGAATGTTGGCCACCTTGAAGCACAACTTGAGGCTGCACCTTTGAATGCAATAGAGGTCGTGCGGGAGGAGTTGCGTCAGGCCCAGGCGGAATTGCAGCAGTTGCGCAAGATGCTTGATGATAAGAAGACGTCTTCCTTTGTAAAGGCCCATTCCCGTTTGTATTAAACGTCTCTTTAATGGTCCCCTTTGTTTGAGACAAAGGGCATCAACGAAGAAATGATCCCTTTGTCTCTCAGGAGAGAGATCACCTTTTCCACGCACTCCTCAAGGGGCTCCGAGCCGCTCTCCAGGCGGAGATCCGGGTTTTCCGGGGCTTCGTACGGCGAGGAGATGCCGGTGTAGTTTTGAATGAGGCCAGCCCGGGCCTTTTTATAGAGACCCTTGACATCTCGCTGCTCACAGATTGCCAGTGGGCAGGCGCAGTAGATTTCCAGAAAGTGGTCTGCACCAACAATGTCCCGTATCTTTTGCCGATCCTTTTCCAGCGGAGAGATAAAGGCTGTCAGGGCAATAACCCCGGCCTGCAGGAAGAGGTTTGCCATTTCACCGATGCGCCGGATGTTCTCGCTGCGGTCTTCCATGCTAAAACCCAAATCGGAGCAGAGGCCATGACGAACATTGTCGCCATCAAAGACAAAGGTTCGGCAGCCCATCATATGGAGCCGTTCTTCCACGGCATGGGCAATGGTGGATTTGCCGGCACCAGATAGCCCTGTGAACCAGAGATTTACCGCTTTGTGCTTGTTCAGAGCTTCTCGACGGGTTCGGGTTACGGTGGCATGGTGCCAAACTATATCTTTTTGATTTTCAGTCATTGATCAAAATCTCTTGCTTGGACTTGTTTGCGCCGGGAGTTGCAATTGCTTTAAAGAAAGAATTAACATATGATACTGCCTGTCTGTTGTCAATGTATCAGGCTATTATGAAAGAACCATTCCATTCGCAGGCCAAGGATAGTCCAGTGTCGCTCGCATTATGCGATATAAAGAGTGACTGCTGATTACGGTACTTCAATGTTACGGCTATTTTTGAGCGACGATTAAAGACAAGGAGGGACAATGGGAAATATCCTTTGGTGGCACTGGATTGTCCTGGGAATCATCTTGGTTCTTATGGAACTGGTGGTGCCGTCCTTCACCATTTTCTGGTTTGGCCTGGGAGC
The DNA here is from genome assembly GCA_903891045.1 of uncultured Desulfobulbaceae bacterium. GTDB lineage: Bacteria > Desulfobacterota > Desulfobulbia > Desulfobulbales > Desulfocapsaceae > UBA2270. The sequence continues at coordinate 14,197 of CAITDH010000167.1, forward strand.
TCTTGTGACTGGTCTGTTGCTGGCCATACTCCCCGAGATTTCGTTGAAGTGGCAATTACTGGTGTTTTCTGTGTCCAGTGTCGGATTTACCTTCTTCTGGTTTCGTCTTTTTGTGCCACGGAAAAAAATCAAGGCCCTGCTGGTTGATGAGCAGGCGGCCATTGGTCACAGACCGGGATCGCTGCCACTCGGGCCATGGTCCCAGGGGAGATGGGTCGGGTTGTTTTTTCTGTTCCGGTGCTGGATGACGAATCCTGGATGTATTTTGCTGATGAACCAATAGAAACGGGTAATCGGGTTCGGGTGACAGCGATTCTTTCTCCAGAGCAAAAAGGCCGGACCCAAGACCGGATTCTTAAGGTGGAAAAAGTACGGTAGCATTGCCAACCTTTTGACAGGAGGAATAAAACATGAACGTAGGTCTTATTATCGTTGTTGCTCTTCTGGTTCTGGTGGTGGTGACCATTGCCAGCGGGATCAAGATTGTTCCGCAAGGTTATGAGTATGTTATTATGCGCCTTGGGAAGTATCATGTCACGCTGACGCCGGGTCTGAATCTGATCATTCCGTACATGGATACTATTGCCGCCAAGGTAACGAGAAAGGATATCTCGCTTGATATCCCGAGCCAGGAGGTTATCACCCGTGATAATGCGGTGATCATCACCAATGCCATTGCCTTTATCAACATTCATACCCCGCACAAGGCCATTTTCGGCATCGATTTTTATGAACATGCCACCAGGAACCTGATTATGACGAACCTGCGGGCCATTGTCGGTCAGATGGATCTGGATGATGCCCTCAGCTCCCGGGAGCAGATCAAGATTAAATTGATTCAGGCCATTGCCAATGATCTTGAGGATTGGGGGCTGACGGTCAAGAGTATCGAGATCCAGGACATCAAGCCATCGACCACTATGCAGGCCTCCATGGAGCGACAGGCGGCGGCTGAGCGGATTCGCCGGGCGGCTATCACCGAGGCCGAAGGAGAAAAACAGGCCGCTATTCTGACAGCAGAAGGTCAGAAACAGAAGGCTATCCTTGAGGCGGAGGGAAGTCTTGAGGCCTCAAGAAGAGAGGCCGAGGCCCGTATCGTCCTGGCTCAAGCCACCAAAGATGCCTTGGCGCTTGTGCAACAGGGGATCGGGACCGAGCAGTTGCCGGCCCTCTATCTGCTGGGCGAGAAATATATTGCCACCTTGCAGCATCTGGGTGCTTCCGCTAATGCCAAGACCGTAATCCTGCCTGCGGATCTGCCAGCGGCGATTCAGGGGATGTTTGGTCTTAAGATTTCAAAATAGCAGGATATTTTCACAAGTTTGTCCTGTGTGTCTTCGTTGTAACCGTTTGAGAAGAGAAAGAAAATCAAGGCGACAAGCATAAAAGGGACTCTTTCTTAATAGTGGATTTGAAGTGGCACGGAAAAAGTGGATACAGCTATGCAGGCATAGCCTTTTTTTAATTCAAACCGTCCCTTCAACACAAATTCTGACCATTTAAAATAGCCATTAATTGTTCTTGTTCACTGATTTTTAATGGATGAGGTGCATGGATAAGATGAATCCCTATATCGTTACCTTGATTTTACTCTGTTGCAGCAACGTGTTCATGACCTTTGCCTGGTATGGCCATTTGACAAATATGGCCCATCGAACATGGATCTTTGCGGCCCTGGTGAGCTGGGGGATCGCCTTGTTTGAATATCTGCTTCAGGTTCCCGCCAACCGCATTGGTCATCAGGTTATGAATGTGGGTCAGTTGAAGATCCTACAGGAGGTGGTGACCCTGGCAGTCTTTGTTCCTTTTTCGCTGTTCTATGTGAAAGAAAAGCTGTCCCTTGATTATCTGTGGGCCGGGATCTGTCTGCTCGGTGCAGTTTTCTTTCTGTTTCGTTCCCGGATCATGGGGGCGTAAAAGGTCAGTTGTCAGTGGTACGTACGGTAAATAAAATGCGAATTGCAGAGAGCAAGACCCTGAGGAGAAAGGTGGTATGGCGCGATTTCTGAAAAAGAACAAGGAAAGTCTGCATCGGACGCCGGGTTCTGTGATTTTTGTCGGCAGTCAGAAGATGAAGCAGGCCAGGGTCAGTGTTATGGATTATGACCAGGGAAGTCTGCGGGAGCTTGATCTGAAAAAGATCGCGGATGGTGAACGATTCAAGAACGCTGATAGCGTCACCTGGATCAATGTTGACGGGGTGCATGATACCGATCTGATCACGGAGATCGGCAGGACTTTTGATCTCCATCCCCTGATTCTTGAGGATATCGTCCATACCGGACAACGGCCCAGAGTGGAAGAGTATGACGACTGTCTTTTTCTGGTGGTCAAGATGCTGCGTTTTGACAAGGATCAGGAACAGGTTATTGGGGAACAGTTGAGCATGGTGCTTGGCCCGGGCTTTCTTCTTACCTTTCAGGAACAGGCAGGTGATACCTTTGAACCGGTGCGGGAGAGGATCCGCCGGCAGAAAGGGAGGGTCAGGGGGGCAGGGATTGATTATCTTGCCTATGCCCTGCTCGACACCGTGGTTGACAACTATATCTTTATCATCGAACGATTGGGGGAAAAGGTAGAGGATCTTGAGGAAGAGGTCCTTTTTGCTCCCAGTCAGGCGGTGCTGGAAAAGATCACCCGCTATAAAAGGGAGATGAACTATATCCGCAAATCGGTCAGGCCGTTTCGGGAACTTATTCTGCAGCTGAATTCGCTCGATTCAGATCTGATAAGCGATAAGACGGTTCCTTTTCTCAGGGATATGCAGGGTCTGGCCCTGCAATCGGTGGAGATTATTGACACCTATCGCGAGATGCTTTTTGACCACCTGAATGTCTATAATACCGGGGTGAGTATAAAGTTGAATGAAATCATGAAGGTGTTGACCATCTTTTCCGCCATCTTCATTCCCTTGACCTTTATTGCCGGGATCTACGGGACCAATTTTGAATATCTTCCTGAGCTGCATTATCGATACAGTTATTTTGTCTTCTGGGCAGTTCTGCTGCTGGTGGCCTTGGTGATGATCCGTTTTTTCAAGAAACGAGACTGGCTATAAGTCCCTTGATGGCATTGACACGTCCGACAGGTTTTGAGTATAGTATATGTTTTTTCATTAAATTATCATTATGATTAGGCGAGCAGCTCAGCTACACACTAATCATTTCAGCGGAGAGTATATCTCTGTTCATTGTGTTAAAGGAGGTATAGTTATGCGTTTACCAGGATCAAGCAGGAAAAATGCCTTTTATGAATTACTGGAAAAACAGGCTGATGCGGCGTTGCGTGCGGCACAGGCGTTTCAGGTGTTGATTCACGATTTTGACAATCGCATCCAACATGCGGCCAGGATCAAGCAGATCGAGAATGAGGCCGACCTTATCACTCATAGTCTTGCTAACTTGATCGACTCCACTTTTGTCACCCCGCTGGACAAGGAAGATCTGCATGCCCTGTCCAGTCAGCTGGATGATGTCACCGATTCTATAGAGGCCTGCACCGGTCGTATGGCGCTGTATCAGTTTGTTGAGCTTCGGCCGGACCTGGAATTATTAGTAAGCCAGCTGGTGCGGATTACCGAGGCCACGCTGGATGCGGTCAAGGTCTTACGCACTCAGCCAAGTCTGGAAAACATTCAGGGTATATATAAACATATTCACGATATCGAAACAGAACACGACGGAGCCTTCCGCAGGGCATTGGCCAATCTGATCAACGCCCCGGATGCAGACCCGATCAAGGTGATCAAGTGGAAGGAGATTTATGACCGGATCGAAGCAGCCGTGGATAAGTGCGAGGACGTTGCCTATACCATCGAAAGCGTGGTCGTGAAATATGCATAGTCTGACACTTCTTCTGGTGCTGGTAGTGGTGTGTACCTTACTCTTCGACTACATTAACGGCTTTCATGATACGGCCAACGCCATCGCCACCGTGGTTTCCACCAGGGTGCTTTCCCCGCGCAGCGCCATTATCATGGCGGCTTGTTTGAACTTCGTGGGCGCCCTGGTCTCTACCCATGTAGCAGTCACCGTCGCCAGCGGTCTCGTTGATACGGCCCGTTTTCAAGCTGCGGATCTCCACCAGCCAGCAGCGTTCGCCGCTAAACTTAAAAAGCAGGCCGATCCGGTCTCACGTTTTCTGGCAGAGCAAAGCTCGGCGGCAACCCGGAAGCTGCTTGCAGGATACGCCACAGATTCCACTCCCGCCCCTGAGTTGCAGGCCGCTCTGGTAGATGATCTGAACCGCATCATCACCCGTACTGATTTCTACTCGCCAGAGCGGTTCACAGGGATCACCCTGCCTGAGAAAACAGTAGAAAAGGCGGTGAAAATCACCAAGCTGAAACCGGCGGAACGGGCCAATATCAACCGCGCCCTGCTGGAAAAGGCTTATGCGGAGGAACTCGGTTCAAACCAGCACGGATTTCAAGTGGTGATTCTGGCTGCCATCGTCGGTGCCATTGTATGGAACCTGCTTACCTGGTACTTCGGCATCCCCAGTAGTTCCTCCCATGCCCTGATCGGCGGACTGTGCGGCGCAGCCATTATTCATGGCGGTCTGCAAGCCGTCCTCTGGGACGGAATTGTCCATAAGGTACTGATCCCGCTGGTAGGCTCTCCAACCATGGGCTTTCTCCTTGGTTTTCTGATTATGAGCATCATCTATAAAACCCTGTCCCATGTGCATCCCGGTCGGGTGAGTGCCTTCTTTCGCCATTTACAGCTTGTTTCCGCCGCCGCCATGGCCTTTACCCACGGTCTCAATGATGCCCAGAAAAGCATGGGCATCATCACCATGGCCTTAGTCAGTGCGCGCATACTTTCTGAACCTGTCGTGCCGACCTGGGTGGTGCTCTCCTGTTCCACCGTCATGGCTCTGGGGACTTCCGTGGGCGGCTGGCGGATCATCAAGACCATGGGCCACAAGATCATCCG
>CAITDH010000168.1 GCA_903891045.1 uncultured Desulfobulbaceae bacterium
GCAAGTGTCGCCGCACTATTGTGTCCGTGCAGACTGACCACAAACTGGCGAACCGAAGAGGCGTCTATGGCCTGCACCGCTATGCCGTCAGCCAGGGTTGCGGTAAACTCCAGCAGATCATGTTGATAGCCGGCAACCGTATGCGGAGAATATCCCTTCTCGTAGCTCAGCCAGCGCAGAAAATCCGAGATCAACTCTTTCATGCCATAATTAAGTTTTAAATTTTAAGGTTTAAGTGTTAAGATTGTTAACTTGAATCACCGTTTGCTGGCCTGATTTAACCTTGCAAGCGGCAAGACCGGTTTTTGAAATTTCCTTACCACGTAACCACTGAACATCTTTTGACTTATTATGGCCAAACAAACCTTTGAAGATGCCCTGGCCCGCCTTGAACAGCTTACCGAAGAGCTGGAAGATGGGAATTTGAGTCTGGACAAAAGTCTCAAAAAATTTGACGAGGGGATCAAACTCGCCGCCTTCTGCAACAGCAGCCTGACCGAGGCACGGGCCAAGGTAGAACTCATCCTGAACAAAGATGGCCAGCTTGAATCAGTTCCTTTTAACGAGATCACCAATGGAGATCAAGACTTATCTGAATAAGCAGCGACTGGTGATCGAGCAGGCCTTGGAACATTCCATGCTTACGGCGGAGGTGGAACATGGCGTCTTTGCCGATCACATTGAGGCCATGCGCTACAGCCTGTTTGCCGGGGGTAAACGAGTCCGCCCCATTCTCTGCCTGGCGGCCGGCCAGGCCATCAGGACACGGCCGGATCCAGCCCCTGATCTGCTTCCAATCGCCTGCGCCCTGGAGTGTATTCACACCTATTCCCTTATCCATGACGATCTGCCGGCCCTGGATAATGATGACCTGCGGAGAGGCAAGCCCACAAGCCATATCCTGTATGGCGAGGCTGGAGCCATCCTCGCCGGCGACGGCCTACTGACCTGGGCCTTTGACCTGCTCAGCAACAGCAGCCAGAGCACACTGTCCGCGGAAAAAAGACTGCAAATCATCCACCTCATTTCCCGAGCCGCCGGATCTCTTGGCATGGTGGGCGGTCAGGCGCTGGATATTGCCAATGAAAACAAAAAGTTTCCCTTTGAGACTCTGCGCGCCATCCATCGCAGCAAGACCGGCGCCCTGATTACCGCCTCAATCCTGGCCGGGGCCATTGCTGCCGGGGCTGACCAGACCCAGCAAGAGGCACTGAACAGATACGGCGACAAGATTGGCCTGGCCTTCCAGATTGTCGATGATCTGCTCAACGTCACCGCCACCACCGAACAACTTGGCAAGGCCGCCGGCAGCGACGCGAGCAAAGGCAAGGCCACCTATCCCGCCTTTTTTGGTATCGAGACCACCAGAAAAAAGGCGGGAACAGCAGTGAAAGAAGCCCTGGAGGCCTTGGTTCTCTTTGATGAAAAAGCAGATCCGCTACGGGCCATTGCCCAATACATCCTTACCCGGTCGCATTAGTGCTTTAGAAATTATTTTCTTGTTTTTTTGCAAGAAAATAATTTCATGAAGGCACTTATCCCGTTTATCGGGGTTAAAAATCTAAAAAACAACACCTTCATTACCTTCATGTTGACAAGCCATTACCTTGCCCCAAAAAGCGTCAGACTCAAGGACATTCACTCCCCTAGCGACCTGCGCCCCCTTTCCATCCCGGAACTTGGGATCATTGCCCAGGATATCCGGGAAGTCATCATCAACACCGTGGCCAAAACCGGCGGCCATCTGGCGCCAAGCCTGGGGGTCGTCGAGCTGACCCTGGCCCTGCACTCTGTCTTCAATACCCCGAAGGACAAACTGATCTGGGATGTGGGTCATCAGTGCTATGCCCATAAACTAGTCACCGGCCGACAGGAACAATTCTCCACCCTGCGCCAGTACAAAGGGATGAGCGGTTTTCCCAAGTTCAGTGAAAGTGAATACGATGCCCTGGAAACGGGTCATGCCGGCACCTCCATTTCGGCCGCGCTTGGCATGTCGCTTGCCAAAGACCTGAAAGGTGACAAGAGCCGGATACTGGCCGTGATCGGTGATGGCTCGATGACCACCGGCATGGCCTTTGAGGCCCTGAATCAGGCCGGCCATCTCGATAAAAATCTCATTGTCATCCTCAATGACAACGAGATGTCCATCTCACCGAATGTCGGAGCCCTCTCCAGCTTTCTCAACCGCAAGATGACCGGCAAGACCATCAGCCAGATCCGCAATCATATCGCCACCAGGTTACGCGAGATGCCGGGTATTGGCGATAACATCCTCAGCTTCCTCAAGAAAAGTGAAGAGAATTTCAAATGTTTTTTTACCCCCGGTATGCTCTTTGAGGCTCTGAAATTCTACTATGTGGGCCCTATCCCTGGTCATAAACTCGAAGACCTGATTCCCACCCTGGAAAATGTCCGCGATAACCTTGATGGCCCGATACTGGTCCATGTCCTGACCACCAAAGGCAAGGGCTATAAGCCGGCAGAGACTCAGCCCGGCAATTATCACGGGGTTGGACCTTTTGATGTAAAGACCGGTATTCCTCAGCCCACAGGGGAATCTGTCAGTTACACCAAGGTCTTTGGTGATACCATGATCAAAATGGCCCGGACTGATCGCAGAATTGCCGCCATTTCCGCCGCCATGCCCGCCGGCACCGGCCTAAGCGGGTTTGCCAAAGAATTTCCCGACCGCTTTTTTGATGTGGGGATTGCCGAGCAGCACGCGGTCACCTTTGCCGCCGGTCTTGCCCTGGAAGGGATCCTGCCGGTGGTAGCGATTTACTCCTCCTTTTTCCAGCGTTCTCTTGATCAGATCATTCATGACGTCTGCCTGCCTAACCTACCGGTCACCCTCGCCATCGACCGGGGCGGGGTTGTGGGCGATGACGGCCCCACCCATCACGGTGTTTTCGACATCTCGTTCCTTCGCTTTATCCCCAATCTCAGCTACATGGCGCCAAAAGATGAGGACGAGCTTCAACATATGCTCTACACCGCCATCTCTCATCATTCTCCCTGCGCCGTGCGCTACCCGCGCGGGGCAGGCGAGGGAGTGACGCTCGCAGGCGACCTGAAAAAACTTGAGTTCGGCAAGGGAGAACTGCTACGGGAAGGAACCGATATCCTCCTGCTGCCTGTCGGCAACCGGGTCAATCCGGCATTGCGCGCCGCCGAGGGCCTGCAGAAACTCGGTATCGACGCGGCAGTCATCAATCCCCGGTTCATCAAACCTATGGATGGGGATCTCATCTCCTTCTGGGCAGAACAGACCGGCCGGGTACTCACCATTGAGGATAATGTCCGGCAGGGCGGCTGGGGCAGCGCGGTGCTCGAACTCCTGTCGGCACGCCACCTCTTTCATATCAAGACCATGCTCCTGGCCCACCCCGATCACTTCATCGAACATGGTCCCCAGAACACCTTGTGGAAGAACAGCGGCCTGGACTCCCCTGCCATTATCAGCGCCGCCATGGAACTGATGAAGAGAGGCTGAAGGGTTGAAGGTTAAAGACTGAAGGCTAAAGTTTTCTGGTTTCCATGCGCCGTATGGGAACCCTGTACGAGATGCGCCGCAGGAGTAAAAAACTACAACCATGAAACATTCTCTCACCAGCAACACCATCGCCCGCCTGCGCCTGACAAGCCAGTCTCTCTTTGCCTTGTTCTGTCTCTTTGTCGGCTGGCAATTCTATCAATTTTACCTTTGGGCAATCAGTGCTGCTGATCGCGTCGCGCCTCAGCGTCCGCCTGCGGTCGAGGCCTTTCTTCCCCTTGGCGCCCTGGTCAGCCTGAAACGGTTTGTTCTTTCTGGAGACTATGACGCAATTCATCCGGCGGGCCTTACCATCTTCCTGGCCGCCCTGTTTCTTGGCCTTTTTTTACGCAAAGGGTTCTGCGGCTGGATCTGCCCTGTTGGTTTCACCTCCAATCTTGCGGAAAAGATCGGCAAAAAACTGCACATCCTGGTGACCATTCCCGCCTGGCTCGACCTGCCGCTGCTCTCTCTGAAATATCTGCTGCTCGCCGCTTTTTCCTGGCTCATCCTCTGGAAGATGAACCTGCAGGAGCTCAGTGCCTTTCATTACTCGTCCTACAACATGATCTCGGATGCCAAGATGCTCCATTTCTTTCTGGACCCCAGCCTGCTCGCCGGCGGGGTCATGCTCCTGCTCATGGCCCTCTCCTTTGTGGTGAAAAATCTTTGGTGCCGCTATCTCTGCCCCTATGGCGGCCTCCTTGGCCTTTTAGCCATCTTCAGTCCCTTTCAGGTCAAACGTGACCAGCACCTGTGCATTGACTGCAAAAGGTGCGAGACAGTGTGCCCGGCATCCATCAAGATCACCGCCAGACAAACCGTGCGCAACAGTGAATGTATCGGCTGCCTGGAATGCCTCCCGGTCTGCCCCAAAAAAGAATGCCTCACGCTTTCCCTGCCGGGAAAGACAGCAGCCCCACCGCTCCTGCTGCCAACGCTGATCATCGGCTCATTTCTTCTCTTCTGGCTTGTGGCCAGGCTGAGCGGCCACTGGCAAAGCCAAGTCCCGCCTAAGACCTTCCGCAACTATTACCAGCAGATTCAATCGATTGGCCACCCGTAAAGATGTGAACAAAAGTCATCAGACATTGACACCCTCCGGCAAATGGCGTAGATTTATTCTCCGTATCCATGACGCTGTATAATGGATTGAGACAAAACACACTCTTTCTCTCCTGATTTCTTCACCCACAAGGCACCTTCTATGTTTGGCATCGGTCTTCCTGAAATGATTGTAATTCTGGCCATCGCCCTCATCGTGGTCGGACCGGAGAAATTACCTGGTCTCGCCCGCTCTTCGGCAAAATGGTTGCTGGAGTTGAAAAAAATGGCCGAGACACTCAAGAAGGAGCTGACAGCAGACGGTACCCTGGATGCCATCAAATCCGACCTCACCAATGGTGCCCTGGGACACAAAGACAACCTGCCTGAATCATCCGATCAGTCCTGGAAGACCCTTACCCCGGGCGAAGGGGTGAATCCTGCCCCTGACAAAACGAAAGATACGATCATTGAGGCGGAGATCACCATAGTGGATGACGCCAAGCCTGCCTCGCCTGCCACACCAACAGCTGACCAGCCGACAGATGAGGCCGGCACGACGACCAAACATCCCGCGCCGGAAAAAGAAACCACACCAGCCAAGACCGCTCCGCCAACATGTTGACCAGAAGCCTTGAGCTCCTTGCCCCGCACCTCCAGGAACTGCGAACACGGTTAATCAAGGCCTTCCTGGCTATTATCGTCTGCACGTCCATCGCCTATGGCTTTTCCGAACATATTACCCGGCTCTTTCTGGCCCCGCTTTTTCAGGCCAGCCCTCTCATAAGCAAGCTGGTGTACACCAACCTGCCGGAGGCCTTTATCGCCTACCTCAAACTGGCGCTGCTCGTGGGCCTTGTCACCAGCTTTCCAGTCATCCTCTATCAGATATGGACCTTTATCGCCCCGGGACTCAAAACCAATGAAAAGAAGCTCACCACGGTGGTCGTCTTCTGGGCCACTCTCCTGTTCGCCGCCGGGGCAGCCTTTGCCTTTTTCGCTGTCCTGCCAAGAATGCTCCACTTCTTCATAAGTTATGCCACCCAGAACCTGATTCCTCTGCCCAAGTTCGAAGGTTACCTGACCTTTGTGGCCCGGACCATGCTGGCCTTCGGGCTCTCTTTCGAGATCCCCTTTCTCATGGTTATGGCCGGCAAGGCTGGATTTGTCCAGGCCGGCTCCTTCCGCAAGAAAAGATTCTCTTTTTACGCGGCCATTGTCGTCCTGGCCTTTCTCCTGACTGCCGGCGACTTCATGGCTACGGCCATGCTGGCCATCCCCCTGTTTGGCTTATACGAAGCAGGGATCTTCCTCACCGCCCTCTTTGGCGCCGGAACGAAACAACACTCCTTGTTGCCTTGAAAAGAAAGCTGTGAGGTCGCTAAAGCTGGAAGGACGGACTAAGACACCGCCGCTTCTATGCCCGGACTCAGGAAGATAGCCCCTTTATTTTGACGGTCAGCAGAACCGACCCGGTATTTGCGCTGAAGATATTGAAGCGCATGAGAAAAGCCACCATCTTCAAATCCCATTTTATAAATCAGCAGGCTTAATTTCCTGTTTCAACAGACAGCAGGAGATCCGGTGTTCAGGCCTTCCTGAGGCGTCATAGTGGATGGTGTCGGGCTGGAGCAGTTTGTTCATCACGCAGCCTTCGGCAATGTTCATGGTAAAGAACCGGTCTTCCATCAGTCCTTCATTGTGCAACAGGGTGTCCTGTTCAATACGCCAGGCATGGATGGGATAATCCTCGCACAAGGGGCAGCGATAGACCCGGCCATTGGGAAAGATGAAGAAATTATCGGCCACGACCCCGGCACATTCAAAGACCTCACTCTCCTCAAGAAACACCTTGGGATAGGTGACATGGATGCCTTGCCTCGCCGCCTGCCTTGCCACCTCCGGCACCACCCGCAGCCACTGTTCAGGGCTCACCTGCCATTCCGTTTTGCCATTCTCCTGATTACAGATGTTGCCATCCTGCGCCGGTTTCCCCCGCAGCCCGATCACCTGGATAAAAAATCGCTTTACCCCCAGTTCACCAAGCAGCGCCACCATCCGTGGCAGATGGTCAATATTGAGGCTAGAAACGGTATAGATCACACTGACGGCAAATCCGCGGGCCACGGCCTTACGAAGATTGGCGGTACACATCGCAAAGACGCCATGCCCGCGGATGGGGTCATTGACTGCCGCATCGGGACCATCGAGGCTGAAACTCAGGTAATCGAGCAGCTCCGGGGTGGTGTGATCCAGCAGGTCATGAAAGAGATAGCCGTTGGAATCAACGGTTACCGCAAAGCCACAGGCCTTGGCCTTGGCAATCCCATGGACAAGATCTGGGTGCAGGGTGGGTTCGCCGCCCAGGAAAATCATATTTGATTTCTGATCAGGCCGGGCAAAGAGCTCGATCCACCGCTCCATGGTCGCCCGCGGCAGGGTCTGCCGTCCATGTTGTTCCGGGTTGATATAACAGTGCCGACAGGACAGGTTACAGGCAGTGAGGATATGAAAAAAAACGTTCCGTTCGCCGGGGACAAACCCGACCGTTCTGGCTGAAGGGATCATAGAAGTTACAACTTATTGTTGAGTATTTATTCAGTTTCATCCGGTGGCCATGCAAACCCATAGAAAGTACTCTTCGGATGCACCGCAGGGAAACCAGAGGAAGAAGACCAAGAGCCTTACTTCTGCTCCAGTGTATAAGTGGCCAGCAGCGAACCTTTCCAGTAGGGGTTAGCTGGATTTCTGAAAAATTGCTGAAAAAGGGCCAGACTCTCCAGCCTGAGCACCGCGGGCACAATCTGAATCTTCATGCCCGCATACAGGGGATTGAGTGCAGTCAGGGGCAGATTGGTGCCGCCGCCCATCACATCTTCATAGGCATAGACGATCTTTCTGAACCCATTGAGAATCAAGGCGGAAAAACACATGAGGCATGGCTCCATGGTGGCATAGACCGTCACCTCCTGCGGTGCGACGCCCGGCTCCGCATCAAGAAACGAGCGCAGGGCCAGCATCTCGGCATGGTCCATCTCGTTGACCCTGCCACTGGAGTGCGCCCTCTTGCCGGAGGCAATCACCACCCCTTTATACACCAGCACACAGCCCACCGGAAACTCTCCCTGCGCCAAGGCCGCCTCGGCCTCGGCCAGGGCCAGTAACATCAGTATTTCATGTTCCCGCATTTTCCACTCCCAAAAAAATCATAGTTTCCCTGTCTCACAGTTATAGACTGCGACCAAAATGAAGCACAGCCCCGGCAACCGAGAGCATGGTCTGTTCCTGAACCAGATCGTGTCCATTGTCGATAAAGGGCAGATAGACAAGATCAGTCGCCTGCGGATGAAAAGAGATACTGGGCAGAAGAGGCAGGACATCCCGCTTATTCAGGGCAGCTTCCGCCAGGACTGTCTTCAACACCTGCACCGCCTCCGTTCGGGCAAGGGTCACCGGGTACAGGCCTCTGGCCATGGTTGCCTCCCCTGGAGGCAGACGCCTCTGGGTCAGGGTTATATTCTTTGCCAGATTCAAAAAGATCTGGGGCCGGATCTTGAACGCCGGCACCCAAAAGCACAGGGCCATACGATCATGTTCCGGCCGCACCACCAGAGGCTGATTGGTCAGACGCAGAAAATCGCCAAACGATTCCATCACCGCCCCGCTCACCTTGACCTCTATCTTCCAGAACGGCAGATAAGTCGCATCCTGCTGCCGGGAAGGAACACGCTGCCAGGGGAGAGACCGGAACCGTCCTCCGACCTCCTCCCAGGAGGTATCACAGTTATGGCAGGAAAGGATGAGACTGTCCTGTTCTCCGTCCAGAAGCTCACCACAGGATGGACAGAGGGTGGCCAGGAAATGAGGCATCCACTGGCTCTGAAAAGGCAGGCTCTTTTTTTTCAGCTCATCGCCAGGGCCGCTTCGCGCCAACCCAATATTCGTCACCGCATCATACAAGATGTTATCGTGAATATAGAGAGGCAGATAGATACAACTTATTGTCTCACCAATATAGGCCCGATGATAAAACGGTTCCCTATTCTGCTCCGAATCAATCTCCGTCAGTTGCACCGCCATGTCAAGAATTGCTGCGGCCTTGACTGACTGACGGAAAAAAGAGCCCGCGACCTCTTCGTTCATCAGCGAGACCTTCATGGCCTGCGGTCTCAACCCCAGGGATGGCGGCAGGGCCGTGGCCTTCACCCCCAGATGGGTGGTATCGACCACCCGGCACTGCACCTCTTTCCCTTTACAGTAAAAGACATTCCCCTTGAAATGGAGATAGGGGGCGTAAAAAAGCTCTTCTCTGGGGATATGCGCCGGGGCCTTATCCGGAAGGACAAAACGCGACAGTCCACGGGTGATCCGGTAATTCCGTACCCCACAGTAAGGACACTGCAACAACCTGTCTGCCTCATGGGCTTCAATGGCGGCCCCACAGGAAGGGCAATTCTGCTGAACGGCAAGATCCATAAATAAAATTCATTCCTTAACAATCCATAAGCCGGCGTTCAAAAATAACCGCAACAACGAGCTACCGTAATCATCGGCATAACGTACCGTAATAAAACGTATATTTCGTAACAGTTCCTTGTTGCCAGACGCCGTAATAAAATGAGCAAAAAAACACTGCTCATTTTCATAACGGCACCTAATCAATACGCTGACCACAATGGTTACAGAACATGGCGCCAGGCAAGTTTTCGGCCTTACAAGCGGGGCACAAGGTAACTTGCGGCCTTTCCGTGGCTGGATGGCCGCACTTGGAGCAAAACTTGGCGTTCAGGGCGAGATTTTCGCCACAGTGGGCACACTGGCTCAAAACAACCTGCTGGTACCCGCACAAAGGACAGAATCGGGCATCAGCAGGAATTATATTCTGGCAATCAGAACACGTCGTTGTCCCGCTCCCTGACTGTTGAACGTTCACTCCACCCAGGCCGTGGGCAAAAAGGGCCGGCATCATCATGCCCATCCCCAGACCGATGCCGACACCGGCCTCACCCTGATTTTCCGCGGCCTTTTCCATGGCCATGGCAGCCTTCATCTTCACAAACTTATCAATATCATGGATCACATTGAGACGGCTCTTGTCATCAATGGCCTGTTGCACCTCTTCCGGCGGGGTAATCGAGGTGATATAGAGCTGACTGAGCTGCAGGCCAAAGTGCGCAAAATCACCAACCAAACGTTTCTGCAACTGCTGGGACAACTCATCAAACCGGCCCGGTAGATTCAGGATGGAGTCCAGGACTTCGCCCAGATAATCGTTGAAGCGCGAGACTATCACCGCCTTGAGATAGGTATCGATGGAATCAGTGGTAAAGCGTCCCATGGTGCCCACCAGGGAATTGATAAAGAGCACCGGTTGGACGATCTGGATATTGAAGACGCCGTGCGCCCGCAGGCGAATCAGACCCAGTTCGCTGTCCCGAAAGGCCACCGGGTTCATCGTCCCCCATTTCAGGTTGGTGAAATGTTTCATATTGACCATATAAACCTCGGCCCGGAGAGGACTGTTGCCGCGCCACGGCACCGAGAGGATCTTGGTCAACAGGGGGAGGTTTCCCGTCTTCAGGGTGTGCCGACCCGGCCCAAAGGCATCACAGGCCTTGCCCTCATAAAACAGGACCCCGGCCTGACTTTCACGCACGGTGAGCTGCGCCCCCCACTTGATCTCGCCCGACCCCTCTTCCGGCAACCGATGCACCAGTTCCTGGCCCGTCTCGTCAAACCACTCAATGTTTTCAAGAAAGATGGCACTATCAAATGTATTCATGATATTTCCTTTATCCACAGATTTTCCCGCCCACTTGCGTCTTCCGGCTTCCGACTTGCAGAGCTGACAGGATGAATTATAGTACACTTAATATCCTTACTCCAGACAAAAACTCCAGGAGAGATCAGAAAATGGACATCAAAGACCAATGGACCGTGGAAACTGCAATGGAGGTCCTTCAGCATAAGACCGTTGATTCAAAACTGTGGGCCGAGGCCGTTGAATGGCTGATCCTCTTTGGCCCTCCCGAGGTTCGTGACCTGCTCCTGCAATCATCCGGCACGGCCACCAGCGAGTGTTTTCCGGAACTCAAGGCAACAGGATACGCGCCCGACGGCCAGCCCTGTTATAATGTCGCCGAAATAGCCAGCTCTTTGCAGATCAGCGAGAAAGAAGCCAAGGAAATCATTGCCAGAAAACAGGAGGAGCACGGGATGCCCCACTTTATCGACGAGACCGAAACCCATAAGGTGCAGTGACCAATAAAAAAAAACCTGCAACCCCAAGGCGATTGGCGGAAACCAGAAAAAAATGAAAAACATCCTGGCAACTGGAGGAAAGGCCGTGAAAAAGGAATATGGGGGGCTGCTTGTGGCCTGTCAATTCGTCCTCATTCTCCTTTTAGCGACGACTACGAATTGGCGAGATATCAATCTTCCGGCCCTGCTGTTTCTCATCGCCTCCCTCCTGCTCGCCGGCTGGGCTATCAAGGTCATGCACTTGGGTCACTTTAATATCCTTCCGACCATCAAGAGCGGGGCCATTCTCATTACCCACGGCCCTTATCGCTATATCAGGCACCCCATGTATGCCAGTCTGCTACTGGCCGGGCTGGGCCTGCTCCTTATCTCCTGCAACTGGCTGCGCCTTGTCGCCTTCTTTGCCTTATGGCTTGTCCTCTATTGCAAACTCAGGATCGAAGAAAAACTGCTTATTGACCATTTTCCCGACTATTCCCACTATCAGAAGCAATCTCGTATGCTGCTCCCCTGGTTCTAATTCCCACCTCGTTTTTGGGGTGTTTTTGTCGTGTGCATCAGGTATCATCAAATGGAACATAGATACTATACGGAAGAAACCATCCACATCCCAGCTAAATTGCAAACGACACAGGGAGAACAGGGGATCTAAGCGTGGTCTATCCCTTATTCTTCCTCAACCAGAACCTCTTCAAAATCTTCCACGGAGTAGTCAATGACGGCCAGCAAAACAAGTAAAATTACCGCCGAACAATTACTTCACCGGATGAGCAAGCAAAGCGATTTTCCGGCAGTACTCCAACATATCACCGAAATAAACATGAAGACCTCTCCTTCAAGCAACTCTTCCGCCAACGAACTGGCCGGTATCATTCTGAAGGATTACTCCCTGACCAGCAAATTGCTTAAAGTTGTAAATTCGGCGATGTACTGTCAATTCTCAGGCCAGATTTCTACCATCTCACGGGCCGTGGTTATTCTCGGATTTGAACAAGTCCGACTTACCGCTACCGGCCTTATTTTTTTCGCACATCTACAGGACAAGTCCACAGCACAGTATGTCAAGGAGGCGGTGCTCTCCTCTTTCCTCTCCGGAATACTGGCCCAGGATCTCTCTAAACACTTAAAAATGGAAGATTGGGAAAATCATTTCATCTGTGCCATGTTCCACAATTTCGGGCGGCTGCTAGTCATGTACTATTTCCCGGACAAGTATGAAGCATACCTGAAATTAGTGGCGGAAGGGGAAATTACCGACCAGATGGCCATGCAGGAAACTCTTGGCACAACCTTTGATAAACTGGGAATGGAGATGGCCGATTTATGGAACCTGCCAAAATTCATTATTTCCAGCATGAAAATGATTTCGGAACAGGATATTAAGGACAAAATTGAAAAAGTCGATCAGCATAGGAAGCTTGCCAATTTTGCCAATGAACTTTGTGACATCACAATTAATTACTCGCCCCACCAGCGGCAAGACCAACTCCGCATAGTTCTAAAAAAATACCAGCCCGCCTACGATATCCTGGAGGAGGACATTGTCAAGATGATGGACTCTGCTCTCACCAAGATGCGGGACTTCGCCGATGTGCTCAACCTCAAACAGACTGATCTATGCAAACTTGACCAACGCAGCTTCAAGGCACAACCGGACATGGCCTCCGTCACTACCCCTGACAAGCAGGCCATGTCCGCCGATACAGCTAAAACCCTTGAGCGTTTTAAAATAAGTGCCGGAGCTTCACCATCACCGTGCAACACCAGTATTGTAAACAGACATCTGCTGATGCTGGATGCTATTCAGGAGATCACTAATGTCATGCTGGATGATTTCACTCTCGATACCGTACTCACCATGATACTTGAGACCGTTTACCGCGGAATAGGTTTTGACCAGGTACTCATTTTCTTTCGCAACCCCAAAACGGATATCATGCAACCCCATTTTGGTCTTGGCCAGAATATCGAGAAATTACAGAAGGAATTCAGCTTTCCGGTGCAGGATACATCTGAAGATCTTTTTAATCTGGCCCTGGCTGAAGGCCGGGATCTCTACATTGACAACATCTCCGTTCCTGACATCAACCAATGCAAACCC
>CAITDH010000169.1 GCA_903891045.1 uncultured Desulfobulbaceae bacterium
AGGGAAAAAATGGAATCCGCTGCATTTGAAAACAATAACTGCTTGACTTTGAACACAGTTGCTTCTCCTTCAGGAAGAAGGGAGAAAGCTCCCTCTCCTTTTGGGAGAGGGTCGGGGTGAGGGAAAGGTTTAGCAATACAAGAAGTTGTTGCAAAATCACTGTATCCAACTGCCGTTTTTAGGTTAAACTTTAGCCTTAACACTTACCAATGAACTCCCATCCTCCCTTTAATATTGTGCTGATTGAGCCGGAAATTCCACCCAACACCGGTTCAATCGCCCGTCTGTGCGGGGCAACCCATACCGTCCTCCATCTGGTCCGGCCTCTGGGATTTTCCACGGATGACAAGCACCTGAAGCGGGCCGGTCTTGATTACTGGCAATTTGTGGACATCAGATACTGGGATAGTCTTGATCAGTTCCTGGCAGCCCAAGAAGAGACCAGACTTTTTTTCTTTACCACCAAGGTCGCGGCATCCTATACCGAGGCCCACTTTCAACCAGGGGATTTTCTTGTCTTTGGCAAGGAGACAAAAGGGCTGCCGGAAGAGGTCCTCAAGCTCTATCACGACCGTTGTTACACCTTGCCCATGCCCAACCCCAATATTCGCAGTCTGAATCTGGCCATGACTGCGGGCATTGTTCTCTATGAGGCCCTGCGCCAGAATCTTGGGAGATGAAAAGAATGAGCGGAACTTTTTTTAATTTTCTGTTCACTCTTTACTCTTCTCTATTCCTTGTTTTTTTATAAAGATGTATCTTGTCGCCATTCAAAATCAGCTCTTCCACTTTTAATTTTATTTAAATAATTATTAACACACTATTCCAAGGAGATATCAGTAATGTCTAAACGCGTTTACAACTTTAGTCCAGGGCCGGGAACTCTGCCCTATGAAGTCCTTGAGCAGGCCGCCAAGGATATCGTCAATTTTCAGGATACCGGCATGGGGCTGATCGAGATGAGCCATCGCTCTAAGGAGTTCATGGCCGTCACCGCGGGCGCCGAACAATTGCTGCGCGAGCTCATGGAGATCCCCGATAACTACAAGGTGCTCTTTCTGCAGGGCGGCGCCTCCAGCCAGTTCTTCATGATCCCCATGAATCTGCTGGGGCCAGGCAAGAAAGCCACCCACCTGAACACCGGGGTCTGGGCCAAAAAAGCGATCAAGGAAGCCAAGCTCTTTGGCGAGATCAATGTTGCCTATTCCAGTGAAGAACAGAAATTCAACCGGGTGCCCACCGAGGGTGAATATACAGTGCCGGCAGATTCCGAGTATCTCTATCTGGTCTCCAATAACACCATTTACGGCACCCAGTTCCCCACCTTCCCCACCACCGACAAGATGCTGGTCTGTGACATGTCATCCGACATCCTCTCTCGCAAGATCGATGTCAGCAAGTTCGGCCTGATCTTTGCCGGGGCCCAGAAGAATATGGGTCCAGCCGGTGTTACCGTAGTGATCATCCGCGAAGACCTGCTGGAGCGCACCCCGGCCAACACCCCGACCATGCTTTGCTACAAGACCCATGCCGACAACGGCTCCATGTTCAACACCCCGCCCTGTTTTTCCATCTATGTGGTGGGTGAGGTCTTGAAATGGTTGAAGAAGCAGGGTGGGGTCGCGGCCATTGAAAAAATAAACCAGGAAAAAGCGGCCCTGCTCTATGCCGCCATTGATGCGACCCCCTACTATCGCGGTCATGCCGAACCTGCCTCTCGTTCGCTGATGAATATCTCCTTTAACCTGCCGACCCCGGAACTGGAGGCAAAGTTCATCGCCGAGGCCACCAAAGCCGGCCTGAATGGCCTCAAGGGCCACCGCTCCATCGGCGGCTGCCGGGCCTCCATCTACAACGCATTCCCACGGGAAGGTGTAGTGAAACTTGTTGAATTCATGCGGGAATTTGAGAAGAACAATCCAGCCTGATTATTAACATGAACTACGATGGGAACATCATCCGTCCGCCCAGTGAGGCTGATTCAATCATCCTCCAGGTGACGGTTGGATGTTCCCATAACCATTGCACCTTTTGCGGCGCTTACAAAGACAAACAATTCCGCATTCGCTCGGAAGAGGAAGTCGCCGAGAATATCGGTTTTGCCGCCCGGTACTGTGGCCGTCAGCACAAGGTCTTTCTCGCTGACGGCGACGCCCTCATCCTCTCCCAGAGACGGCTGACCGCGCTTTTTCGCCAGATCAAATTCCAACTCCCCCAGGTGCGACGCATCTCGCTGTACGGCAACGCCAAGGCCATCTGCTCCAAGAGCATCGAACAACTGCAGGAGTTAAAGGAACTGGGGCTCGACCGGATCTACATGGGGCTGGAAAGCGGCGACGATGCAGTCCTGACCCGGGTCAGAAAGGGGGAAACCGCAGCATCGATGATCAGCGCGGCGCAGAAGGTGGCCGGTGCCGGGATCTTCCTGTCGGTGACCGTGCTGTTGGGACTTGGCGGCAGGGATCTGAGCCAGCGACATGCGCAGGCGACCGGAAAGGTGCTGTCGGCAATGGCCCCGCGCCAGATTGCCGCCTTGACCCTCATGCCCCTGGCCGGGACCCCCTTGGGCGATCAGGTGGAAAATGGCGACTTTCTGCTCCCGGATGCCCTCTCCATGTTGAAAGAGCTGAAAGAGATGGTTACCTTTATCGATTGTGACAAGGTGCAATTCATGGCCAATCATGCCTCCAACTACCTGCCCATCTCCGGTCGGTTGAGCCGTGACAAGGACGCCATCCTGGCGACCATTGATCAGGCCATGAATGGCAGGATCGCGCTGACCCCGGAATTCTACAGAGCCTTATAGATTGTAAAAAAAGTAAAATGACAAACAAAACCGACCTGCGGAATCTGACCCAGGATGACATAATAAAATACGTGGAGTCCCTTGGCCAACCGGCATTCCGTGGCCGTCAGCTCATGTCCTGGCTCTATCGTCCCGGCATCACCCAGTTTGCCGAGATGACGGATCTGGCCAAGGATTTTCGCAAGGTGCTGGCTGAACACGCCCGCATCTCCCGCTTTGCAGATCCCATCCTTGAGCGCTCCAGCGATGGCTGCGTCAAGTTCGGCTTTGGACTCGATGACGGCCGCATGATCGAAACAGTCCTTATCCCGGAACCAGACCGCAACACCCTCTGCGTCTCCTCCCAGGTAGGATGTGCCATGAACTGCTCCTTCTGCCTCACCGCCACCATGGGCTTTATCCGCAATCTTCAACCCGCCGAGATCGTGAATCAGGTCTGCGCCGTGGATGATTTTCTGCGGGTCCAGCCGGAAACAGAGCGCATCGGCCCGGAAAAGGTCACCAATGTGGTCTTCATGGGCATGGGCGAGCCGCTGAACAATCTGGAGAATCTGCTCAAGGCCCTCTCTATCCTCACCGAGCAACGAGGTCTGGATCTTACCAACCGGAGGATCACCGTCTCCACCTGCGGCATTGTCCCCAAGATGCGGCTGCTGGGAGAAAATTCCGACGCCAATCTGGCCATCTCCCTCCATGCCATTGACGACGCCACCCGCAGCCGGCTCATGCCGATCAATGAGCGCTATCCGCTCGATGAACTGCTGGCCGCCTGCCGCGACTTCCCCATGCCCAAACGCAAACGGATCATGTTTGAGTATATCCTGCTCAAGGGGATCAACGATTCCGACGCCGCAGCCCATGAACTGGCGAGAAAGCTCAGAGATATCCCCTGCAAGATCAACCTCCTTCCCTACAACGAATCCCCGGGCATCCCCTATCAGAGCACCCCCATGCCCCAGATCCTCGCTTTCCAGAAGATCCTGATGGATGCCAATTACTCGGTCTTTATCCGCAACAGCCGGGGCACAGATATCTCGGCCGCCTGTGGCCAGCTGGCCAAAAAGGAAGAGGCAAACCAACAAGCCCCCATAACCTGATTCTAAAAAGGAAACAGACAGAGAGGTGCAAAGATGCCTGAATTGAAAGAAACAAAAGGCTTTCAATATCTGAAGGGCAGCCGTTTTGACCGGTTCTCCATGGAAAATCGGCAAAGACCAGCTATCGCCAAAATCGAGCCATTCAAACGCTATCCTCATGCCGGCAAAATCCCGTTGCCACGAACATGGATCCTTACCGAGGAACACCTCACCCCCCTCCTGCAACATCGCCGCTCTTTACGAAAATACAGCACGGAACCACCGATCAGCCTGGAACACCTTGCCTTTCTCCTCTGGGCCTCGCAAGGGATTACCGGCCAAGCCGGGAAATATCTTTTTCGGGCCGCTCCCTCGGGTGGCGCCCTCTATCCGGTTGAGACCTACATCAGTGCCCATTCCATCCAGGGACTTGCGGCCGGTCTCTATCATTTTGATGCGGAACATTTCGCCCTCGACCGCTTAACGGAACAGGATGCAGCAGAGGCCGTGGCCACGGCCTGCCTTGATCAAAAATTCATGGCCCAGGCAGCAGTGGTGTTTCTGTGGACCGGGGTCTTCAGAAGGGCCATGAGCAAATACGGCGACCGGGGCATGCGCTATATCCTCCTTGATGCCGGCCATATCTGCCAGAATGTTTTGCTGGCTGCCGAGGCCGTGGGATGCGGTGGCTGCCCCATCGGAGCCTTTTATGACAGCGAGCTCAACCAGCTGCTCCAGATTGACGGCGAAGAAGAATCCATTCTCTATGCAGCCTCTGTGGGTAAAAAGATCCCACCAGGAACTTGATGTCCCGATCCTGTAACAAATAGTTACTTTATTCCTGACAGATCCCCTCCTTGGCCAATTGACAGCGCCATTCTTTTCTAAAAAAACTCAATTTTCTCCCTTGTCCAGCGAGATAGAAAAGTTGCCATGGCAATTTCTCTTTGACTTCTCATTTTATATTCCATAGGATTAAGAAACAGCATATTTCGAGACAGGTGCGACAGCTTCATCGCTTTGTTAATTTGTCTCGTTCTTATTTTATAAATAAAGGGAGGAAATTTGATGAAGATGCAGGAGATCAAGAAAATGGCAACGACAATGGGGATCAAGCCCGGCAAGATGAAAAAGGCCGAACTGATCAGGATCATCCAGTCAACAGAAGGCAACTCTCCTTGTTTCCAGGAAAATCAATCTGGCTCTTGCGTCCAGATGGACTGCTGCTGGCGCGACGACTGCCTAGGTTCACACTGATCCGGCTCGCTTCAGCTCCTGGCAACAAAGATTTCTGAATAAGGACGTTACAGTTTTTTAAGGGGGTGATGGAATTATTCGAGTTAATTAGCATTAAAGTTTCAACACTGAAAAGGAGCAAATGTTAAATTAGACCGACAAGAAAAGGAGACGCAAAATGAAAAAGCATGAAATAAAGCTGACAATTGCATTATGTTTCATTTCCATTCTTGCTGTCGGATTAATATTTAAAGCTTCTGCTGTCTGGGCTCAGGATAAGGTTGACACCTTGGGACAGCAGATCCAGGGCAACTGGAGTCTCGTCTCAATTTACAATGAGCAGGATGGCAAGAAGATCGACGTGTTCGGTCCTGATCCGAGAGGCTCCATGATTTTAACTCCCGATGGCCGCTTCTCGTTCATTTTAATGAGGGCAAGCCTTCCTAAGTTTGCCTCCAAGAACCGCGCAAAAGGGACAAACGAGGAGAATCAAGCAGTTGTTCAAGGTTCCGTTGCCTATTTCGGTAGCTATACGATTGCAAGCGAAAAGGAAAAATCAGTAAATCTGCACATCGAAGGGTGCACCTTTCCCAACTGGGATAACGAAGATCAAAAGCGAGTTATGACAGTGACTGGAGACGAGATGAAACTCACGAATCCCACCGCAGCCATTGGCGGAACCAACTACCTCGTATGGAAACGGATCAAATAGAGCGCACAAGCCGGAGGATCATGGAACATGAGGAAGCTCACAGTTCCGCACACGAGATCCTGTCTGGCGGAACTTGGTTCCAGCTCACTTGGCAATAGGTTAGTTTACTACCCGCTGCCATTCCAACGCAATGAAGCGCCTGTAAAAAATCAATCTAAAAACAGGACATCCCCTCATAATCTACAAACCGTACAGATAATGTCACCTCACACAAAAAGGAGTGAGATTCAGGGAGAACAAAGCAAGGCCGGAGGAATACGTTTCAGACATTGTTGAAGATAAGCCACCGACTGTGGCTCAGCAGGGCAACAGCCTCTTGGCTGACTGCCTTTATTATTCACCTTTATCAGGAGGAAGATGCCATGTTTGATTTATTGCCCTTTAAACGTCGTAGTGAAGTTGAAGTGCCAAGTGTTTTCTCAGAGATGGACGATCTGCTCCAAAAGATGTGGTATGATTTCCCCTTCCATAATCTGGAAGAAAGCACCAACCTGAGCTGGAGCCCCCGTCTCGATGTCAGTGAGACTGACAAGGCCCTGGAGATTGTCGCCGATCTTCCCGGGATGGAAAAAAAAGACATCAATGTTTCTCTGGATGGTGATCTGCTGACCATTAAAGGTGAGAAAAAAGAGGTAAAAGAGAAGAAGGACAAACATTATCACACTATTGAGCGTCGGAGTGGTTCTTTTTACCGCGCGCTCAGGATACCGGTCGCAGTGGAGAGTGATAAAATCGATGCGAATTTTAAAGATGGGGTGCTGACCCTGACTCTTCCCAAATCGAAAGAGGCTGCAAAGAAGGTCGCCCAGATTGAAGTAAAATAAAAGCAAACATTGAGATATTATCTTGTCACTCAATGACGAAGTGACCCCATTATTGGATAGGGGTTACTTCGCCTGCTTGCCGGTTTTCTGAAATATCAGGTCATATGGATGCGCTCGCAATCGGGACAAATCCAGGTTGGCCCATTACTCATTCCCCACAGATTCTCCTGAAAACAGGCTTCACAGATCATAAATCCGCAGGTACAGCTCAGACAGTAGGGCTTCTTTTCTTTGCAACAATGGCACTGATACTCGCCAATCTTTTTTCTCCGGTAGCCAGACTTTTCAGCTTTTTTTTCATTCATCTCACTCATCTCCGTAGCTCCTTTTCCAGCCAGTGCCGGTACTCTTCGCTCAAATGGGTAATGACCGTGGCAATAATCTCCGGCGTTTCGTAGGGGTGCAACTCCCGGACACACTGCTCCAACTCATAATACAGCGATTCATCACTCTTCATCACCAGGAGATATTCTTCAGAAGAGACGACCTTCCCCTGCCACCAGTACGAACTTCTGACAGGACCTGAGATCTGGGCGCAGGCAATAAGCCGTTTTTCAAGGAGTGCAGTCGCCATTTTTTCAGCATCGGCACTCCTTTCAAAGGCCGTGGTAATCATCAGCGGAACAGACATAGGACAAGGCCCCCTTGCATTTTTTTAGTCTTTATCCTGCTTGATTGCTTTCTTTTTTCGCAAGAGTAGAATACCTTAATTGCGTTCGGAATACAAAGAAAGTACCAGGAAAACCCATCATCGATAAAGGGAAAAAGATGCTTCTGGCAATTGATATTGGCAACTCGCACACCGTCGTCGGCCTCTTCAAGGATGACCTGCTGATCGGCCAGTGGCGGTTCAAATCAGAGCGGGATCGAACCGATGACGAACTGGCCATCCGTTATCATGCCCTCTTCTCCATGATCGGCTTTGACACCAAAGAGTTGGACGGCATCATCCTCGCAAGCGTGGTCCCTACCCTGCAAACCGCCTGGGTCTCCTATTGCCGGAAATATCTGTCAGCCAACCTGAAACGCCCGCTCATGGTGGTCTCAGCGGAGAGTGTCAAGGAGATCATCCAGATCAAAACCGAATATCCGGCAGAGGTCGGCGCCGATCGCCTGGTCAATGCTATTGCCGCCTGGAATACCTATCGATGCAATCTGGTGATTATTGATTTCGGCACGGCTATCACCTTCGACTGTGTCTCGGCTGGATGTGAATATCTGGGTGGCGCCATCCTCCCGGGGATCGCTATCTCCCTTGATGCCCTCTCATCCCGGACTGCGAAATTACCGCGCATCGACATCAACGACGGTCCGGAAAAGGTCATCGGCACCAATACCGTCCAGGCGATGAAAAGCGGGATTCTGCATGGCTATGGCGCCCTCGTCGATGGCATGACCCACAAGATCCGGCTGGAGATGGGATGCTCAGAAAGTGATTTCAAGGTCATTGCCACGGGCGGCATGGCCCACCTCATTGCCCCTTATGCCCAATCCATCAACGAGGTTGACCCCATGCTCACCTTGCAGGGCCTCCGTTTTCTCCACTCCCAGGCAACAGACAGATAATGGAACAACACGTCCCTGCCCCACTCAAAGCTGGGGCCGTCATCGGCATTATCGCCCCTGCCGGTCAGATCCGTGACCAGAAGGGCTTTGACACCGGCATCAGACTGCTTGCCGAGATGGGCTTTGAACCCAGGTTTCCCCGTGAGCTCTGGCCGGGGAGCGGCTATCTGGCCGACACCGATGCCAATCGGGCCGAGGAGTTTAACCGGATGTGGGCCGACCCTGAAGTCGCTGCCCTGCTGGCCCTGCGCGGCGGTTATGGCTGCCTGCGCATGGCAATGATGATCGATCTTACCCAGGTGCGCAACCAGCCAAAATTCCTGATCGGTTTTTCCGACATCACGGTGTTGCACAACCATCTCTGTCAACAGACGGGCCTTATCTCTCTGCATGGACCAACACTTTCCACGCTGGCAACGAGCAACAGAGATTCTCTTGAGCGCTTTCATCAATGTCTGACCGGGAAGTGGCGCACGACCCTGCAGATGAAAGGGGTTGAGATCTTAAGAGGTGCCGAAGAGGCCACAGGCAGGCTGATCGGCGGCAACCTGAGCACCCTGCTCACCTTGCTGGGCACCCCCTATGAACCTGAGTTTGCCGGACGAATTCTTTTCCTGGAAGATGTGGGCGAACCACTCTACCGCATTGATCGCATGTTGACCCAGTTATGGCTGGCCGGAAAACTGCAAAAATTGGCGGGGATTATCCTTGGCGATTTTTCACTTAGCAACGACATGGAGACAACCGACAAAATCCGGCATCATGAAACGATATGGAGCCGGGTGCTGCAACTCACCTCTGGTACCCAGATCCCTGTCTGGGGCGGATTTCCCGTTGGCCACGGACCAGCAAACATGACCCTGCCCCATGGCGCAGAGACAGTCATGGACAGCAGAAACGGCAGGCTCTGTTTCCTCTAATTGCAGATAACCACTCATCGTCTCTTGCCAAGTCATTATCAGGTTGAAACCCGGCAAAAATTGAGTCTCAACTCGATCATCTCTGCTCTCTTGCCAGATATTGCAAAAAAAGGTAAACATATTTCTTGACGCATCCTGCCTATGCATTTATTTTATGCCGTTGGGCGCCGTATAAAAGTAACCGTAAACTTGAAATACCGTCACCGACAAAGGCCGTCGCAACGAAATAAGCAGGGAGATAATGGTTAATTCATAACGGCTCATTGTCTGTTATCTGCCAGACGCCACTCAAAGAAACAGCCGGTAAAGATAGGCCGTTTCTTTGAAGCGGCATAAGGAGCCGTAATAAAATAAGCAAAAAAGCACTGCTAATTTACTTATTTTATAACGGCTCCTAAACAACCGAACCCCGTAAACAAGAAAGAAAGGAGTTCCCTTGAAGAAGAAGATACTTGTAGCCAATCGCGGAGAGATTGCCATCCGCATCATGAGGGCTATCCAGGAATTAGATTATGAGGCCGTGGCAGTTTACGAAACCCCTGATAAAGATTCACGCCATATCCGGCTTGCCAGTGAAGCCGTTCTTCTTGGTGATGGGCCACGCTGTGATTATCTGAATATTGACAAGATCATCAAGGCGGCTAAACACTCAGGTGCCTGCGCCATTCATCCCGGCTACGGTTTTCTTGCCGAAAACCCTGATTTTGCCAAGGCATGTGAAGAGGCCGGGATCATCTTTATCGGCCCCACGTCCGAGGTGATCTCCAATCTGGGAAACAAGGTCATTGCCAGAAAGATCATGGCAGAAGCCGGGATCCCCATGGTTCCAGGCACCCCGAATCTGTCCATGGGTGAAGATGGCGTCCAGGAGGCATTGACATTTGCCGGCAAATACGGCTACCCCATTATGCTCAAGGCCACCTGCGGCGGCGGCGGCCGAGGTATCAGACTGATTGAGTCCGATGAGCAGATGCGCAAAGAGATCCCGGTAGCCCGCGCCGAGGCCAAGGCCGCATTTAATGATGATTCGGTCTATCTGGAAAAAGTGGTGATCAACCCCAAACATGTGGAGGTGCAAATCATTGCCGACAAGGAAGGGACCACCATCCATCTGGGCACCCGTGACTGCTCCATCCAGCGCCGGAATCAGAAACTCATTGAGATCGCCCCCTCCATGATCGGCGACAAGGAACTCCTTGAAAAAATCTGTCAAACAGCGGTTAAAGCCGCCAAGGCCTCCAACTACACCAATGCCGGTACCGTTGAGTTCCTGATCGACAAGGACTTCAACTACTATTTCATGGAGATCAACACCCGGGTCCAGGTCGAGCACACCGTCACCGAGATGATCACCGGCATTGATATCGTCCGCACCCAGATCAAACTGGCGCTCGGCAAACCCCTTTCCTTCAGCCAAAACGATATCCAGTTGCGGGGTCACGCCATCGAGATGCGCATCAACGCCGAAGACCCACAGGCAGATTTCATGCCGGAGGGCGGCAAGACCGTCTCCGTCTATCGTTCACCAGGCGGCTATGGTGTTCGTCTCGACGGTTTTGTCTATCAGGGTTATACCATTCCCCAGGTGTACGACTCTCTGCTGGTCAAGCTGACTGTCCATGGCTTCACCTGGAGCGAGACCGTGAGCCGCGTCCGTCGCTGTTTACAGAATTTTGAGATTGCCGGACCCAAAACCACGATCCCTTTTTATCTGAACATCGTGGAGGACCCTGATTTCATCAAGGGGGATTTCAACACCTCGTTTCTGGACACCCATCCTCAACTGTTTGAGTATAAGGAAACATCCAATGAGGCGGAGAAACTGTCCAAGCTGATTGCCGAGATCCATCATCGCGGCACCAATCCGTACGCCCTTTAAGGATACAGAACTCTGCGATTTTAATAACACTTTATAACTCTATTCAGACATACTTTGTATTTTTCCATGGTTCTATCGGGAGAAACAAGGAAATACTGACCCCCACGAGGATAAATTATGGAACGAATTATACAGGGAATGACCCCCAGCGAGGTTGTCGATAAGCTTAGAAAGGCTGATGGCTATTACATCACTAATACGGCCCGCGACCTCTCGCAATCTGATTTCAAGAATCGCATCCTGCTGCATACCGATATGCTGGCCGCGCCCTCCCGGGAACGGGCCGGCTATTTTTCCCTCGAAATAACCGGCGGGGCCTCGGTACATGTGGACATCCTCCGCAAGCAGGTTGATCCCTTCCTGAAGCTGGAACTCCTGCGCGAGAAGATGCCCAAGACCATGTTTCAGACCCTGTGTCGCGGCGTGAATCTGTTTGGCTATCGTCCCTACCCGCAGAATGTTATCCGCTTCACAGTCCGTGAATTTGCAAAGTATGTGGATGTATGGCGCACCTTTGATTTCATGAATAATATCCCTAACATGCAGGCAGTCTTTGAAGAAGTTGCCAAGGCCGGCAAGATCAATGAGCCCTGCATCTGCTTTTCCACCGGCCCGGAACACACGGACGATTTCTATGTTGGAAAGGTCAAGGATATCCTTGATGTCACCGGCACGGATATCATCCTCTGCATCAAAAACCATGGCGGTCTTGGCACCCCGCAACGCATCGGCCAACTGGTCAACGCCATCAAACAGAGCTATCCGGATCTGCCGATTCACTATCATGGCCACAATACCGACGGCAACGATATAGGCAGGATTGCCGCGGCCATCCTCAATGGCGCATCCATTGTTGATGCCAGCGACTCGTCCATGACCGGATATTACGGCCCGCCGCCAAGCCTCACCGTCATCCAGACCATGAACTCACTGGGCTACACGGCAGTGGGACTTGATGAAGATGCCGTGATCGAGACCTCTGAGGTCATCCGCGACCAGCGCCAGTATTATGCAGCCTTTGAATCCCAGATCAAGGGCTTTCAACCAACCGTGCAGATCCATAAGCTCCCTGGTGGGGCCATGGGATCGAGCCTTGAGCAGGCAGCCAAAGGCGGTTTCCTCGACAAGATGCCCGACATCCTGCACAAGGAGCTGCCACGGGTCCAGAAAGAGCTGGGCAATTACTGGTCGGTAACCCCTGGCTCCCAGATCCTGTGGACCACCGCAGTCGCCAATGTCCAGGGTGGTGAACGCTACGGCAACCCATCCGGCGACCTGCGCAACCTGCTTCTTGGCAAGTATGGCCCCTTTCCTTTTTATCAGCCGGAAGAGTGGATTTACGAAAAAGTCCTGGGCGCCGACTGGAAAAATGTTCTTGAAAAAGAAGGGGGAATGGACGAGATCGAAGACATGGATCTTGCCCGCGAGCGCACCAACCTGACCGAAAAAATCGGCCATGAACCCACCGATCAGCAACTGGTCCTCTATCTGCAGCACCCCAACGATGCCGTCAACTTTTTCAAGTTCGAGGAGAAATTTGGTAAGGTCTATGTCCTGCCGCCATCCATCTTCCTGCATCAGGGTAAATTTAACGTCGGCACAACCCTTTCCTTTACCGATCATTACGGCAAGGAACACGTCATCGAAATTGGCCCGTCTATGGTCAATGAAGGTGGCGAGTCCAATGTCTATCTCAATGTGGATCACCATCAACGCATCTACTCCTTTGCCCCCGAGGCCAAAGCCGGAGTAGCTGCAGCGGCTACGGTTCTCTCCAAGGAAGAGATCCTGGCCCTGGCCAAAAATGGCGATATCCGCGCCCCTTTTGCCGGCAATATCTGCGAGATCAGCGTCAAGGAAGGTCAGGAGGTTGCAGCCGGGGAACAGATTGCCATGATGGAGGCCATGAAGATGCAAACCCCGGTGGTCAGCGTTATTGCCGGTATTGTAACCACGATATCGGTCAAGGTAGGAGACGCCATCAAACCAGGCGCCAAAATCGCCAAGGTTGATATTGACGAATAATAATCCTGACATTTTGCCTTTCAGGCTGTAATGACAAAAGCCCTTTCATGAAACATGAAGGGGCTTTTGTTATTTTGTCGAAGTGACGCTGCCGTTAAAAATGGTAACTTATTTCATTTCTAATTCAAACATGTTGCCATATGTCCACCGAATAAGGAGATGGGTATATGGCAAGACCAGCGAGTGGCAGAGAAGTATTGACGAGATCAAGAAGGCATTGGATGCACATCTTGGCCGAACTATAGCACTGGCATCTGTCTACAACCTTTTGCATCGGCACAATTGACGGAAGTTTGTACCAGATAAGAGCCACCCGAAATCAGATGCTGAAATCCAGGCGGAGTGGGAAAAAAATTCCCCGAACTCTTCTGCCAGAGAAGCGACAGTTGGCGAGATTCGCCACCGATTCGAGTGATGTTTCAAGACGAAGCTCGATCTGGTCGCATCTCTGATACACGAAGATGTTGGTACCCTAAGCAGGTTCGCCCTCTTTGTTGGGCGATGGTGACTCAGTAACACACCTATGCTTATGTTGCAGAGTTCTTGACACACTAATACTGCCACAGGTCAACGGCAGCTGTATGCAGATATTTCTTGACGAAGTATCTGCTTGGCACCACGAGGACAGAATCGTTATGGCCCTTGATGATGCGGTTTGGCATAAGGCAGGGACACTTGTCGTTCCAAACAATATGAGACTGGTATCCTTGCCGCCATGTACCCCGGAGCTTAACCCGGTTTAGTATTTGTGGGATGAGTTACACAAGAAGGGTTTCGGCAATCTTGTGTTTGATAGCCTCAAGGACCTTGAAGATCATCTGGAAACATCACTTCGGGAAATGGAGACTGACAAAGAAAAAGTGTTTTCTATTGTCGGCTGGTCATGGATTATAGATTCACTGTTGAAATAGAATAAGAGCCTATCCGTAAATATTTAAAGTGGCAATAAACATTCTCATCCTTTTTTAGGGGTAAACTCAATACCACTCGCTCCGGGGGTGGATTCTTTATTCCAGGATTGTTGTAGGGTAGGATTTAAGTAATTCTTTGGAAAGGCTCTCCTCGGTAATCGCTTTCAAGAAAGATATTATGGGAAGGAATCCCAAGGTAAGCATTAATGATTCATAGTGAGCGAGGCGTTTTAATATGCAAGCGCTAACTTCAGGGAAGCACTTGAGAAAAAAAGGTTGTATCCAGAATATGAGTCGCATTGATCAGTTGGAGCAGGAGTCTGGACGTTATGAGTCGGTGAAACGCGCCATTGTTGACAAGGAAAAGGAGCTGTAGGATATACGAAATTCAAAAGGCGGTCTCATCACTTGCGGCCCTCATCGAATCGCAGAATCAAAAAAATAAGTGCCTCTATAGGAAACTCAGCTATCACCTTCCTGGACTCCCACTATGCGGGAGTAATGCAGCATATAATGCTATGTCATTCCCACACAGCCGGGAGTATTTCAGGGGGGGGAACATAAGAACTTTTAGCTGAGTATTGTATAGAGTCACTAAAAAATATGATTTTGAAGTGGAGATGGCCTCCCGCAAGGAGACGTTGACTCGTGAGATAAAAGAGTTGCGCGCCGAATGGCAGAAGGAGAAGCAGCAGCGTGCTGCCGAAGAGAAAGAGCAGGGGGCAGCGGAGGCCAAGCGTCGGGCTCGGGAAAAGGAGGAGTTCGACTATACGCTGCAACTGGATCGGCAATTGGCAAAAGATGTCTTTGAGAAGGAAAAAGCGGGATACGAGAAGCAAGGCAGTGTCATGCAGCGGGAGATTGCCCTCCGGCATGAACAGTTCCTTGCTCAGCAAGAGCAGGAACTTGCCGATCTCCGCGCCCGTGTCGCCATGTTCCCGAAGGAACAAGAAAAAAGCGTGGCCGCTTAGGTCAAAGCCGCTGTTGACAAACAGCAGCTTGAGGCAACATATCGTTTGGAGCTTTTCCACAAGGAGTTTGAAGGCGACAAGAATGTCCAGATGACGAAAATCGCTTCCCTCGAAGCCGTGGTCAAGGAACATGCCGCACGGATAGCCAAATTAAATGACCAGATTGAGAAATCGTACTCACGGGTACAGGATATTGCCCTCAAAGCGGTGGAAGGTTCGGCGACGATAAAGGCGTTTACCGGAGTACGGCAGCGACAGGGTGAATGAAGAACTGATAGTCTTAAAAAAACAGGCTTGCCATGAAAATGGACGGTGAGGAAATTGCGAAACACAATTGTTCATGAATAGCATATGCATAGTGGTGTCGTCTGGGGTGATTTTCAACTATCTTACTTGATCAGGAGGGTGTATGAAACGGTGGATATCTGGCAGGGCGGTGGCGCTTACGGTCTGTATGGGCGTGTTGTCCTGTGGGCCTGTTTTTGCAGATGAGGTGACGGATTCGATCACGCAGGGGTTGGATCAGTACAAGAAGGGAAGTTATGCCGAGGCCATGACCAGTCTCAATTTCGCGGCGCAGAAGATTGGGCAGATCAAGGCTGATGGTTTGAAGGTGTTCATTCCAAAACCCCTCTCTGGCTGGACTGGTGATGAGGTCGTCTCACAGGCAGCAGGGACGGCCATGTTTGGTGGCGGTTTGTCTGCTGAGGGGCGGTACCGCAAGGGTGATAAGGGGGATGTCACCGTGAAGATCGTCACGGACTCACCTTTGCTGCAGAGCATGATGATGCTGATCAGCAATCCCATGTTCGCCACCTCCAGCGGCGGCAAGCTGGAAAAGATCAAGAATCAGACTGCTATGGTCAAGTATGAAACGCAGGCGAAACGCGGAGATATCAACGTCGTGGTTGCCGGCAAGGTTTTGGTCACAGTGGAAGGGAACGAGGTAAGTCAGGACGATATCATGGCCTATGCCAAAGCGGTTGATTACGAGAAGATTGCGGCTTTGCCTTGATAGCTCGGTAAGTATGTTGCTGGAATACTGTTAATATCTGTTGTCAGGGTTTGTGGGGAGCAGGATGGGGTTTGGAGACTCCATCCTGCTTTTTTGTTTTAGTGATTATGCGTGCAGGGCATGCTTCCTGATAAAATCCTGGATCAGATTGCGGTCGGGATCCATCAGCTCGCAGCGGGATTTTTTGCCTGCCAGGGCTGCTAAGGCCTCTGGCATCTCTGGAGGGATACCGATGGCCTTTTCCACGGTCTCGCCAAATTTTGCGGGATGGGCTGTGGACAGGCAGATGACCGGAATCCCTTTCTGCTGGTGGATAAGGGCGGCATGGACTCCCACGGCTGTGTGCGGATCGAGGATATAGCCGTGTTCTTTGTAGAAGAGCCGGATGGTATCCAGAACCGCCTGCTCCGATGCGGCGGTGGCCACAAAGTCACGTCTGATCTGGTCGCAGGAACTTGAGAGGTCGAGCCTGCCAGATTCTGCGAACTGGGTCATGGCTTCTTGGGTGCGGACCGGATTTTCATCCAGAAGATAGTAGAGATAGCGCTCAAAGTTGGAAGCGGCCTGGATATCCATGGAGGGACTGGAGGTTGCTACTACCGCGCCGAGTGAGTAATCACCGTGGGTGACAAAGCGGGTGAGGATGTCATTGGTGTTGGTGGCCAGCAGCAGCCTGCGGATGGTACCTTCCGGCAGCATCCGTTTGGCGATATATCCGGCGAAGACGTCACCAAAATTGCCGGTGGGTACGGCAAAATCCACGGCCTTGTCATGCTCATGGCGGTTGATGTGCAGACAACCGTGGATGTAGTAAACGACCTGGGCCAGGACCCGCGCCCAGTTGATCGAGTTGATGGCCCCCAGACTGAATTTTTTCTTGAAGTCAATATCGTTGAAGATGGACTTGACAATGGCCTGGCCGTCGTCAAAGGTGCCGCGGATGGCAATGTTGAACACATTGGCATCGGTGACCGTGGTCATCTGTTGTTCCTGGACCGGACTTACCCGTTTGTGGGGGTGGAGGATGAAGATATTGATCTTTTCCTTGCCGCGAACCCCGTAGATTGCAGCGCTGCCGGTATCGCCGGAGGTGGCTCCGATGATGTTCATGACTGCATCGTTCTTCTTCAGGAGATATTCAAAGAGATTGCCCAGGAATTGCAGGGCCACATCCTTGAAGGCAAAGGTCGGGCCGTGAAAAAGCTCCAGGATATGCAGGCTCCCGTGGTGGATCAGGGGGGTGACCTCCGCATGATCAAAGGTAGCGTACGAACGGTTGATCAGTTCGCGCAGGTCGCTGTTGGGGATGTCGTCGATAAATCGGGACATAACCTCAAAGGCCAGTTCCGGGTACGAAAGACCTTGCCAGGAGGCGTAGGTCTCGCTGCCGATACGAGGGATGGTGCGGGGCAGGAGCAGGCCGCCGTCTTCCGCCAGGCCCATCATCACGGCCTCGGTAAAGGGAATGGGGCTGATACCGCCCCTGGTGCTTATGTATTGCATAATGATTTGTATTTGGGAAGGG
>CAITDH010000170.1 GCA_903891045.1 uncultured Desulfobulbaceae bacterium
CGCTGGTGGGCGATCACTCCTGCGAGGTCATCATTGTCGATGGCGGCAGCAGTGACCAGACCGTGTCCCTGGCCCGCAGCCAAGGGTTCCGGGTTGAAAGCTGCCATTCCGGCCGCGGCGCCCAGCTCAATCACGGGGCCAAAGTGGCCGGCGGCAGGGTCCTGCTCTTTCTCCATGCCGACACTGAACTGCCCGCAGACTTTGCCAAACCGATCCTCCATTGCCTGAACAACACCTCAGCCATTGCTGGGGCTTTCAGTCTCACCATTAAGGATGCGGGTCTGCTGCTGCGCCAATCTACGCTCACGCCTCCTGCATCTTCCCTATGGCGATCAGGCCATCTTCATCCGCCGTGACGACTTTCTGCGACTGGGCGGGTTCCCGGAGACTCCGATTATGGAGGACTTCATCTTTATCAGAAAGGCCAGACAGAAAGGCAGAATCACCACCCTGCCCCAGAGGGTGACCACCTCGGCCAGACGCTGGCAACGCCTGGGGATCATCCGCACCACCCTTATCAACCAGCTTATGATTCTTGGATTTTACACCCGCATTCCTTTACAGACACTGGCCTTATTGTACCGCAGGTAAAGGTTTGACCGGGGCCGATTCAACTGGATTTTTTTTCGCAGGCGACGGTTCTACAGGTGGGGTCGGCTTCAAAACCGGCACAGCAGGATGCGCCTTGACTTGGTCAGGAATGGCTGGCATCTTTTTCTGAAAGGCCTGCCGCACCTTGTCATCTTTAATCATCTGTTGAGACAGGGTCAGGGCCTGGGATAGATACGGGCAGAGCTGACACTGACGCAGCATGGGTGTATCCTGGGGCAGGAAGGTAGTCAGGAGCATATGCAGGAGAATAGCAAGGATCAGAGCCTTAACCGCGCCAAAGATAGCGCCAAGCACCTTATCGAACCAGCCGGCAATGGTCAGTTGCATCACCCCGGTCAGTGCCTTGCCCGCAAGCATGGTCAGCACATAGGTACAGGCAAAGAGAATGGCATAGGCCAGCAGGAACACGACCTGAGGATTTGCTGAAACCCCTCGCAAAAAGGGGAAAAGTTTGTCATGATACTGACCGGAAACAAGATATCCGACATAGAGGGCAACAATCACTGTAACCTGGCCCAACAGACCAACCCAGATCCCGCGCGCCATAAAAAAAATGAAGATAGCAACGATGACAAGATCATACGCCATCATATTCAACCCAATGCCCATATCTCTTCCCCGTAAAAAAAAGTGCTCATAACACTGAAAGTAACTACATCCTGCAAGGTTTTTAGCAGGAACAGTTGAAATTGCAAGAAATTCTTTTCTGTTCTCATGACCGCCCACAGACCTATGCACCTTTCACCCCTCCCCGAATCCCTGGTCATTGGTATCAACAAGAGCTTTACCTGGACACGCCTGCACGGAGCGATGCTGGATCTTGATCATCTACGCACGCTTATCCACAATGGACAGGAAAAGACCTTGGGCCAGGAGTGGCTGCACCGGGAAGAACAGGAAAAATTACAGACCCTGCACTACGAGAAGAGACACCTTGAATGGCTGGGCGGCAGGATCTGCGCCAAACAGGCCTCTCTCCACTACCTGCATGGCAATCCATCATCACCGGCAGCCCTGCGCGCCCCGCATCTCCAGATCATGACCGCAGCATCGGGCCGCCCCTTCCTGGACCATAGCGCCCTGCCGGCAGATCTGGGCAGACCCCACATCTC
>CAITDH010000171.1 GCA_903891045.1 uncultured Desulfobulbaceae bacterium
CCGCCAGTTGCGCCACCTCGGTTACTGCCCGGATCAGGGCCTTTTCCGGATCAGGAGTGGTGCCAGCAGTGAAGACGATCTCGCTGGTCGCCGGAAAGGAAGACCTGTCAATGGCCAGCGCCGCCACGGTGCTGATGCCGGTATCCAGACTGAAATCATTGAGATAGAGTTCGATGTTATTCTTGGCAAATTTTGCCAGCAGCTCCCTGGCCACCGGATCCTGAACCGAGGCCGGATCGATGATCGGGGTTGCGATCTTTTCATGGTTGATCAGGGCGCAGACATGGCGCTCCACCACCTCGGAGAGGCCCTGGAGCGCCGCTTCCTCATAGGTATTGCCGGCAGACGGACCATTAAACTCATTGATGGCAAAAAACCAGGAAAAGGGAATCAGGGTATCGACGCCGGTAGTCAGGCTGGTGGCCCAGGTCCACTGCATGGGGATACCATCAAGCAGCGCCTCCAGAAAAGGCACGTCATGGCGGGAGTCATGCACAGACTGGAGCAGACGAGACGAGTCAAGCACCGGATATCCGGCGTTCCGCATCTGCTGATAATCACCAACAATAAAATTATCTTCAGTGTTTTTGAAGGCAAAAAACGAAAACCGCTCCGCAAGCTCCATACAGGCTGAGGCCTCAGCCTGTATGGGTGAGGAGCCTTTACCCATCTGTTTTTTTGTACCGGTAATGGCCTGGGCATCTTCGCCGCAGACACTGAAAAAAACCGGAATATCAAGCCGGCCATTGTCGATTCGCTTTACTTCTTTGAGGATATCAATATCAAGCTGCTTCAGTTTTTCCTTAAAACGGGCAACGGTGTCTTCAGGCCGGATGGCCTTATCCTGATCGGTGGTATAGGTCTTCAAACAATCCTGAAGACGGATAGATTTCTTTTTCATAATTCCTTTTCGTTATCTGGGGAGATTGAACAAAAGCTCAACAAAAGTGATCTGAAGACATATTTACGCGGCTTTCTGCAACACTTCTTCAGCCGACAAGATACCCGGACCAGAGCACCGCATCCAGATAAAAATCCATTATTTTGCTGCCATCCAGATGCAGATCCCGTATGGCAGCATCCAACTCGTTCCAGTTGGCCGCCTCATATCTCTGAATAAGTTGGAGATAGGGAAAAAGAGGCCCGGTTTTATGCACCAATGCCTCAGTGATATCGGCAGAGACAGGAAGCTGTTTCATCAAATACTCCATGGAGGCATCGAGCATGGCATCAAGCATGGAAAAAAGACCAAGCAAAAAGAAAACCCCCTTATCCTGTTGCAACTCCGCGCCCAAAATCTCCAAAAAACGCGCCCGAATACAGGAGATACGAATGAGTTCATCCGGTTTACTTTCTGAGAGTTTACTGGTCGCGATCACGGACACGAAAAGCCGTATCCCCTGCTCTCCCAAGAAGGCAATGGCTTGACGAATGGAAGCAATTGGTTGCAGTCGTGAATAATAGGCCGAATTCAGATACTTGATCAACTTATAGGAGATGGCGACATCCTGTTTGATCAGGTCCTCAAGTTTTTTAATATCAAATTCAGCCCGATTAATCTCGAGGATCAACTGCATATAAACCATCTGCGAGGAAGAGATCTCCTTGTTTTTTAACACCTCCGGTTTAGCAAAAAAATACCCCTGGAAATAAACAAACCCCATATTGCTGGCCAGGGTATATTCTTCATAGGTCTCAATTTTTTCAGCCAGCAATTTACAATGGTATTTTTGGGAGATCTCAACCATCTCCTGGATCTGAGCAATGGAGCTTTGCATAAAATCAATTTTTACGATTTTTGCAAGTTCCAGCAACGGAGCATACTTCTTGGCATAGACAAAATCATCCAAGGCCAACATATAGCCCTTGTCAACCAGACTATGACAAGCGGCAATCACCTCTTCTGTCGGCTGCACATCTTCAAGGATCTCGACAACCACGGACTGAGAAGGAAACATGGTAGGAATTCCACGGAGCAGCATATCTTCCGTAAAATTGATAAAGGCCCGGTGGTCGCCTGTTATCTGATTGATACCAATCGTAAAAAATGAAGACGAAAGCAGGCTGGAAGTGGCCCTGCCGCCATCGATTCCAGGAAAGGCGTTGGACATCCCCGTTCTGAATAAAAGTTCATAGGCAAAGATACGCCGA
>CAITDH010000172.1 GCA_903891045.1 uncultured Desulfobulbaceae bacterium
CAGTCGCTGCGTCCAGCTTACGCTGCACGTCCACAAGCTCTTTTGAAACTTCGTCCTTGCCGGTAATAGCCGACATGAAGATTCCTGCGCCAGTGAATGACTTGGATACTGGTCGAACAGGGGAGGGCGCAGCAACTGAAGCTGTAGTAGTAGCAACAGGTGCTGAAGGGAGATCGGGTTTCGCAGCCTGCGCACGCGGTTGGAATCCAGCCAAGCTAATACCAGCGGTCTTCTCGTTGATCTTTTTTGTTGCCATGATTTTTACCCTTGGTTTGACAGTTGACGGCGCCAGGTTGCACGAATAATTTCTTCCATCAACTCAGAAACACGCTCATACGCGTCGCGAGCACGTTTGTATGTCTTCTGGCTACCTTCATACTTCGCAACGTCATAGACAGTTCCGAACTCAGCAGAACTGGAACTCGCGACAGTCGTCTTAGGAATCTCAGCTGGCAGAACTTTGCCTTCGTATGTCTTGCTGATCCAATCGCGAATCGTCGCGGTAGTGGAATCTTGGCTGTCAACACGGGTGAGTAAGACGCGCACAAAGTCAAAATTCTTCGTGACGCCACGCTGCTCGACGAGTTGGCCAGCCAAGTCGGAAAACAGCCGCCAGAACTGGGCCGCTGAAGCGGCGTCCAGAGCGTTGGGCGGTAGGGGCATCAAAATGCCGTCGCTGGCCATTAGCGCATTGATGGTCACATATGACAGGGCAGGAGGCGTATCGACAATAATCACGTCGTATAGATCTCGAACGTCGTCCAACGCATGATTCAAGACATTCCAGAATTCAAAGCCAGTTTCACGCATTTGTCGTGCCGGGAGTCCAAACTCGGCGGCGAAGAGGAGGGGAGCAGCGCAAACCAGATCAAGGCCAGGCCAATAAGTGCTTTGGATAGCCGGGGCAATGCTCGATTCCTGGCCAAGGCAGACCGGCAATATTGTTTGCGATTCATCGACCTCTGTATCTGGCAGGATGCCAAAAAGCGTGGTCAGTGAACCCTGTGGATCACAGTCCATGACCAACACTTTGTGGCCTTTAAGCGCAAGACCTTGCGCCAGCGTCATTGAGGTAGTCGTCTTTCCGACGCCACCTTTGAAATTCGCAACGGATATGCATACAGCCTGGGCACCCGCAGGTCGGAGTTTTTCAGCGCGGAACTCTCGAACCCACGGTATTGCTTCTTCCAAGGTGAATGTGCGCCGGTTACCTCCTGGATTAATCGTTCCAGCAGGTAGATCGCCTTTTGATGAACGATAGACAATCTGTGAGCGGTCTGCATCGCACATCGCTGCCAACTCCGTTGTGTTGAAATGCGGTGCGGCTTTTTTATTTTCAGGAGCAAGGAGGGCACCGCGAACTGCACCCATCATGTAGCTGGCTTTGTCTGCCTGCGTCATGACATCGGCCAGGCTTTCCGGGACAAGGAGCAATTCGTTTTTTGTTGCCATGTTGTTGAGGTTCTATTGAAGAGTAGTAAAGATTCTGAATAGTGACGATTTTGCTAGCTTTCTTCAGTGCAGACAATAAAAATCATTTTTTCTGATGAATATTTCTGTTTTTGAAGTGCTGATTGCCTATCAAGCGTTACGTCACGAGAACACAGTGGTAGTGTTGGATGTTTTAAACGCGTACTGGGCTGGTTTGTAAGACTCTAAATCCTATTAATCCTTTAATACCTTTGTATTCCATTTTCCTCAATAGTGACAACAGGTTACCTACGAATATGTGAGACGTTACAGGGCAGTACGTGAGATGAAATAGGGCTTCCACGGAGATCAAACGGGGCTGAATGTGAGACTAAATAGGGATGAACGTGAGTGCAAACAGGGCTACGGAACGCACTAAAAACACAAAGTAACTCACCACATTTCCACTCACGTATCTAGATGTTCCAGCCAAAGCAGGCTCAATCGGACACAGATCTGGCTACACCACTTCAATACCTCGATCACACTTTTCGAACACTAGACGATGCGTGAGACAAAAAAGGGATCAAAGCAGAATTAGGATATGTGAGAAACCACTACTTCAAAAAACTCACATTTGCACGTATCATCGTCAAATGGATCAGCCCAGTCTCTTTCAGCCAGACATAGATACAGACGAATTTCTACTGAAGCACGTCAACGCCGTGGCGCTGATGCCAGTGCAGGGCGGTCGCCGAATCTCGCTCCTGGGACGAAGGCTTTTCAATGTGTTGCTGCATCGTTCACAGGACGAGGGCGAGCAAGAGGAATATGAAGCCAGGTTGCATGAAGTCGTTAGCGCTGCCGACTACAGCAGCAAAGACACTGCGCCGCTAAAGAAGATCCTGCGGGAATTGATGTCAACCACTGTCGAGTGGCAAAGCCCGTCCAGTGGTGAAATTGAAACTTGGGACGCCTGCAATCTTTTGAGCGGTGCCGGTATCACCAAGGACAAGAGATCGGGTGCCGTCACTATCCGCTGGCGATTTGATTCAAAAGTGCGCTCGCAACTCTTAAGCCCAGACCGCTATGCGCGTCTATCGCTAGAAGCCATCACACAACTTTCCTCGCACGCGGCCATGGCCTTGTACGAGATATGCGCGAGGTACGTTGACAACCCCGGTCACAAGACCGCTAGACAGCACTGGCGCTGGTGGAAACCTGTTCTAACAGGATTTTCGGGGGACGATTCAAAGTC
>CAITDH010000173.1 GCA_903891045.1 uncultured Desulfobulbaceae bacterium
CTGCGGCCCGGAGACCTTTTTGATCTTGCAGGCACAGATCTTGAACTCCGGTTGTTTGGAGCCGGGATCAATGGCATCGATGGTCACCTTGTTGATCATTCGATCAGGATGCTGAT
This sequence comes from uncultured Desulfobulbaceae bacterium, assembly GCA_903891045.1. Classification (GTDB taxonomy): domain Bacteria; phylum Desulfobacterota; class Desulfobulbia; order Desulfobulbales; family Desulfocapsaceae; genus UBA2270. Next base: position 117 of record CAITDH010000173.1, read on the forward strand.
CGTGCCAGTAGGCAAAGACCATTCCCTCAATGGGGCCTTCATACACTTTGGCCGGCATAATGTTGGTGCCGCGCCTTGATGTTATTTCAACCATGTCGCCGGGCTTGATCCCCAACCGGGTGGCATCTTTGGGGTTGATCTCAATATAGGCGTAGGGGTTGGCCCGCAGCAGTTCCGGGATCCGCCCGGTTATGCTCATGGTATGCCAGTGATCGATGATCCGTCCGGTGGAGAGGTAGAAGGGATAGTCGGCATCCGGGATTTCTGCCGGGTTGGCCTGGGGACGGATCCAGACCCAGAGCTTATGGTCTGGATGGGCCGCGCCGTAGAACTGGTAGGGCTTGTCATCTGTTTTGAGTTTTTCGGCCAGGGGGTCCATGCCCCGGACAAATTTTTTGACGGTGCCGCCGGTCTTAGCGTATTCGGCCGTTGGTGCCGGCCATTGGACACCATCGAACATCCCTTCCAGCACCTCATAGGGTGCGCCGGAGAGGTCGTTGTCACGGCCCTTGGTTAGCTTCTGGCTGTATTCCTCCCAGATGGCCTTGGGCAGGGCATACTCCGGTTCCAGTCCCTCAAACGGTTTGATACACTGGGCAATCACCGGATCGTTCAGCTTTTTGGCGAGCAGGGCGGCCCAGTCGCGGATGATCTCCACCTCCGGCCTTGCCCCTTTAGGTGGATTGATGGCCTTGCGGGTGATCTGGGAGCGTCTTTCGGTGCAGCCATAGACCCCGGTCTTTTCAAAGTGGAAGGCGGTTGGCAGCACCAGGTTGGCCGCAAGCTCAGTGGTCTTGGTGGGGAAGATATCGGTGCAGACGATGAAGGTGTCGTCTTTGGCCATCCCCTTGTTGTAGAGGTCACAGTTGGGCAGGCTCTGCACCGGACTGGTACAGTTGATCCACATGGCCTTGATCTTGCCCTCATTCACCGCCCCGAACATGGCCATGGTATGGAGACCGGGCTCGGCCGGAATTCGCCCTTTCGGAATGCCCCAGGCCTCTTCTACCTGGTTGCGCAGGGGTTCTTTTTCTATCGGGCGATGGCCGGGCAGGATGTGGCAGAGGCCGCCGGCCTCACGCACCCCGCCGCAGGCATTGGGCTGACCGGTAAGCGATAGAGAGTCCGCGCCTTCCTTGAGGAGCTGGCCGGTGAGGATGTGCAGGTTGTGGACCAGATTGTTGGCCCAGACCCCCTGTTTCCGTTGATTGAGCCCCATGGTCCACATCGAGAGGGTAGCCTTGGAGGTGGCGAACTTGCGGGCCACTTCCCGGATCTGATCGGCCGTGACCTTGCCGCCCATGATGGTGGCCGCCTTTTCCGGGGTGTAATCAGCCAGGGATTTCTTGTACTCCTCAAAGTCGCTGTTCTCCTCTTTGCCTTTTTTAAACGCCACGTAATCATTGATGAATTGCTCGTTGTGCAGCTTTTCCTCGATGATAACGTAGGCCAGGGCATTGAGCAGGGCGAGATCGGTACCCGGATTGAACTGCAGATGGATGTCGGCGATACGCGAGGTGAGCGAGATCCGGGGATCAGCGTTGATGACCGTCACCTTGGGGTTATCCAGTTTCCTCCGCATGACCCGGCGGAAGACAACCGGATGGGCCTCGGCCATGTTGGAGCCGATAATAAAGAAACAGTCCGCCTTTTCAATATCGGCATAGCCGCCAATGGGCTCATCGGCACCAAAGGAGCTCATGTAGCCGCCGACGGCGCTGGCCATGCACAGCCGGGGATTGCCGTCCACATTGTTGGTCTGCAGGCCGCCGCGGAAGATCTTCTGGAAGAAATAGGTCTCTTCGGTGAGTGCCTGACCGGAGCCATAATAGGCAACGGAGTTAGGGCCATGCTCTTTCACCGCCCCGGCAAATTTGTCGGCAGCGATATTCATGGCCTCATCCCATGATATCTTCTTGAATTTGTCCGATTTCTTGGCCCGATACAAAGGGGTTGTCAGGCGGTCGGCATGGTTCATCACCTTCCAGAAGAGCATGCCTTTCATGCACAGGAATCCCATATTGGTGCGGGATTCCGGCACGCCGCGCAGGGCGGTGGGGAGACCATTTTTTACTCCCAGCTCCAGCCGGCAGCCTGTGCCGCAGAGCCGGCAGCTGCCGCGATGCCACACGGTATCATCTGCGGCCAGCGCCTCGCCTGCATTATTGAAAGGCAGGAGCATTCCCAGATAAGATGCAGCGCTGAGCGCCGCCGTTCGTTTCAGAAAATCACGTCGTGTCTGTACCATCGCCCCCTCCTTATTTCGCCCGTTTGAATGAATGTGGTTTGTGACAGGCCCAGCATTTTTGATCCTTGGGACATTTCTCAACCATTTTTTCGTGGCATGTCGCACAAACTGAGACGGCCGGTTCCACATTGAAATTTTCAAAGGTGCCGTGGCATTGATAACATTTCACCATGCCGATGCCGTGTAATGAGTCAAACCACTGTTTATAGACATCGGGCGTCGCCTTCTGATGACATTCATCGCACGCGACTAATTTTTCCTGCTCCGTGATCTCTGGATGGTTGCCGGTCTTGGGAGCGCTGCCTTCCGAACCCTGGGCACCGGCGCAGGTCCAGACCAGGCAGAGGGAAGCAAGCAGTAAGGTAAGGCGGGAACTCGTTCGCATCTCGAACCTCCTGAAGAATGGATTGGATAGAGGGTAATGGCTCAGGTTGTCAGGTGGAAGGCGGCATCGGCCTGTTTCAATTCACCTCCTTGGGGACGATATTCATTCCTCTGTTTATGGGGGTTTGAGGCAGCGCCAGGTGAGGATAAGCGCTAAAAGGGGTGACGTTGACCATCAGGTAACGTCTTTTTATCGTGTTTTCTCTTTGGTAAGAATCAACGGCAGGAGGTGCCTGATGAAAACAGCTCTTGATTTTGCTCTTTGGGGCATCGACCATAACGCAATCCTTTCTAGATCATGGAAATGGGTTGGATGGCAATGAATAACAGATGTGGTTTTTGGGGGACGAGAAGTGTTTCTTGATAATACTGAATGCTATCGCAACCAGATGCAGAAGTAAAAGATATTTTGTTATTTTACAGAATATCTTTTTTCTAAAAAAAAAAGGGGGAAGATCAATCTTCCCCCTTACGATCATAATTCCAGGAGCGGGTTTACTTGGCCGGAGGAGTCATCCCTTCGTGGCTCATTCCCTCATGCCCCATCATCGCGCCGTGGTCCATCTTGCCAGGGGGCATGGCACCGTGGTCCATGCCGGGCATCATCTTCATGCCGCCTTCGGCCGTGGCCTGATGGACTGTCAGCTGCCAGCCTGTTGGGGTTTTCCGCCAGATATGGACATAGACATTGACCTGATCGACCATGGGTTTGGGCATGCCCTCTTTGTAGGCCACCATTTTGAATTTACCGGTACTGACCGCGGTATCGCCATAGACCCGGACCTTCACCTCTTGCGGGACAATCGGCTCATGTTTCCTTTTGCCGCTGACCAGGGAGTCGATATAAGCGGCCTTGGTCTCGATGTTCCCCGAGGCATGGACATGATAGAGATCGTCAGCCAGGAGTTTACCAAGAACAGCGCCGTCTGCCTTGGCGGCTGCCTGGCCCCAGGCCATATCCTGAGCCTGAATCTCCTGTTCGATAGGGGCGTTCTGGTCACTTGCCATTGCCGGGATTGAAACGGCAATAACAAATAGTACGGCGGTCAACATGCGGAATAACTTACGGTAGATCATAACCTGTCCTCCTTTTTGATTTATCAGAATAAAATGATTGATTCGACTATACCCAATTGTAACAAATGTTCCAAAAAAAGTCTCGTAGGTCGGGTTAGCGGAGCGAAACCCGACAATGTCCATATCCGATAATGACAAAAGTCAGCGACGCGACTTTAGGAGCGTTTAGTTAGCTCTTCCCGGTAAGCCTTAACTACTTCTTTTGGGAGAAAAATGTAGTTGAGTACTTCATCGAGAATCTCAGGATGAAGGCTTAACGGAGAATTCATCGAGTGAAAATGAATCACCATTTTCACCTTATTCCGTGTGGCAGAGCCGAAAAAACCATTCTGCCATATTAAGGGCTTTCTTGCAGGATTATCCTTCTTGTCAAGGATCTCCTCAAGGGCACCACCAGCCAACCGAAACTTGTAGGGAGCCTCTTTCTCGCTATTTGTAATTCGTTCCAACTCTAAATCGAACATATTTTTTGTTTGCCCATTAGCAAGTTTCAAATCGTAATTTAGAACTCTGCAATAGCGTCGAATCTCCCAAATCGTTTTGTCAAGTTCGATAAGCTTCGGACCATCCACGTAGTATGAACTCTCCAGATACCGGAAACGCCCGAAAGTATCGAGATACTCTAGAAGTTTCTTGCTTGATGGACTGAGTTTTATATCAAAAGGTAATTCCTTTACATAGTTAAGTGCTTTAGCCAAATTATGATTGACGTCCTTTGCCTTGATGCGATTCAACAAAAAAATCGCTTTTAGATACTTTTCGACCGCTTGCAAGCCAGACCAATGGAACTGGGAGATTAGCCCGGCTCGGTATGACATACGAGCAGCGATGTAATCTTGATCCGCTACGTCACGGAAACATCGAACGGCGAAATCATCTAGAAGTGCGTCAGTTTGCATAATGAGCCAACAGTGTGTTTGGCTGAATGAGCCAATATTGAGATAGGCAGATTCTGTCTCTTAACTCTGTGTCTATTCTGTGTATTGTTTGCTGGGCGGCGGATGGTTTTCTGCCTCCCAGATCTATATTTTGTGTGAGGATACCCGATGCGGACGACAAAAACACGTCAAAAAAGGGAGGGGAAATCTAGAACCAAGGGAACAGCATACGAGAGCGTTTCTGGTAGCGGGAATAGTCGGGGAAATGATCAGCCAGCAGCTTTTCTTCGATCCTCAGCTTGTAATAGAGGACAAGCCACAAGGCAAGGAAGGCGGCAAGGCGTAGCCAGTTGCAGGAGATAAGGAGCAGTCCCAGTCCCGGCCAGCAGAAGACTGGCATACAATGCGATATAGCGATAAGGACCGTGCGTAATGAGGATGGCCCCGCTCTTGATGGTCGGTCGGACATTTAAATGACCCCGGCGCATTTTTTGACTGGCCCAACGGGCAAATAGGAGGAATGTGATCTTATTCCCTTTCCTTATTTCAGCCTCTAAAATCATTTTTTATCTCAAAAGGTGCTGGTTGGGCTTAGTTTGATGGCAAGAGCCGCCTGATTGCGCAGGGTTTTCAGGGCATCAAACTGGTCCTGGTTAAGATGGTGGTCCGGCGAAATATGGGCACCGTAGATGAGGCCGATGGATCTTTTGTTAATCACGATGGGGTAAAGCACGAAACTTGGTGAAAAAATTATACCCTGAAACCAGGTGGGTTTGCGTTGGTTGATATCAGGAAAGGCAAAATAATCAGAATAACTGCGTGTTGTCATCGGAGAGATCATTCACTATGAAGGTGATGCTGAGCTGTCCCAGCGATAGTCCTTTCGCGGGTCCTTTTATGGAAAAGGGACCCATTTCGGTCCCCCTGGGGCTTGCGTATCTCGGTGCTTATATCAAGGATCTGCCCGGAATTGAGGTGGTCGGGTTCGACAAC
>CAITDH010000174.1 GCA_903891045.1 uncultured Desulfobulbaceae bacterium
GAGGTGCCGCGTCATCTCTTTGTCGATGATGCCATGCAGGCCAATGCCTATGGGGATTATCCTTTGCCAATTGTTGACGGGCAGACCATTTCCCAGCCTTTTATTGTCGCCTATATGACCCAGGCCCTGCAATTGACAGGCACGGAAAAAGTCCTGGAAATAGGGACAGGATCGGGGTATCAGGCGGTTATCTTGTCGCGACTCTGTACCAAGCTTTATACCGTAGAGCGACTCAATAATTTGCTGGCCAGTTCTCGCCGGGTCTTTGATCGCCTGCGCTGTTACAATATCCAGTCCAAGTTTGATGATGGGACTCTGGGGTGGCCGGAGTATGCCCCTTATGATGCCATTATGGTGACGGCTGGTGGTCCGGAGATTCCAGAGCCACTTGTGGCCCAACTGGCAGATCCCGGCCGGTTGGTGATCCCGGTTGGTGATCAGGACGTACAGGAATTGCAGCTGGTTACCAAAAAAGATGGTCTTGTTCAGGTGGAACTTCTTGAGCGTGTTCGTTTTGTTAATCTGATAGGGGAATATGGCTGGAACAAGTAGGAACGGTTTCAGCCGCGATTTCCTCCCGACCTTCGTTGATTGCGGCTGAAGCCGCGCCTGCCATTTACAGAATATTGCAGTTTGCCAGATTGCCGCTGCCGCCAGCGGCAATCTTCTGATAGAGATCCCACAGGTGTTCGTCCACCCGTTTCTGACGGGCGTTGGCGTCTGGTTTCATGAACCGGCGACTGGCGCGCGGTCCCGCGTTATATGCCGCATAGGTGGCGCGTGCGGCGTGCGCAGGATTGCCATTCTCTTTGGCTACTTGTGCGCCGTACTCCTTAAAGTAGCGCATCAGGATTTGACTTCCTGCCTGGATATTATAAGCCACATCCCCCTGTAATCGTTCTATGTTGTAAAATCCTCGCCATACATGTTGATTGATCTGCATGATGCCGATCCCGCCTGACGGAGATCGCAGCGTGACGATCTTGTCGTCTTTGCGTTCATATTGCTGCCAGCAGCTTTCAATCATGGCGGTGGCAGGAACCAGATGCTGGTAGATGGTTGCGTAGCGAGGCTCAAGACTGTCTTGCTTTACCTGCTCACGGGCAAAGGACTTCAGCAGTTGGGCAATAATTTTTTCATATTCAGCAAGTTCTTCCGTCGTGGGCACCCAGTGATCCAGCCGTTTTTTCAGCTCGGTAGTGGTCAGGGGCGGGGGCCCTTCGGCATGGGCGACTCCCACTAGAAAATTCAAAAGGTACTGGCCTGTTGTCGAACCCTGTGTTGGGGCTGGTGGGTTTGGTGTCGATTCTTGTGTTGGTGGAATCGGTATGTCTTGCTCGATTATAGGCTTTGGCGCCGTTTGTGGTGTTGCATCTGGTGTTGAATTCGGTGCCGGAGCAGGTGTCGGTACTGGCACTGATTCCGGCGGAAAATCTGCTGGTGATTCTTGAGGCGAGTCTGGTGGAAAGTCCTGGAGCTTTGCGTCCGGCTCTGGTTGAAACTGGAACAGCTCGCGCAGGGCTGGATCGATCTTCCAGTCAAAGTGCAGAGGGTCTTCTCCAGAGCCTGTTTGCAGCATTCTTGCCAATAGCCGCAGACCATCACTGGTAAGATGAATGCCAAGGCCAGGGGCGGCGGCATCTATTGTCAGGAGGGCGTCTCCAGCATTGACAAAGGTCATGTAGCGCAGTAGTTGTTTTTGCATCAGGCCATTCTTGCCGCTGTTCTGCTCGATGATGGGGCGTAATTGCTCCCAGGCATCGATAAATAAAAGCCGTAATGGATCTTCGTTCTCCATTGGAGCCTGGCCGGTCAGGATCATCAGTAGTTGATAGCGGCTGGTGATGAGCAGGTCAAAGAGCTGTTTCTGTTGCTGCGCGTTAACAGGGGCGTTTACGGTATCTGCGCTGAGGTTTTTGATGATAAAGACCAGAAAGGCATCGAGCGGTTCAAAAACATGCTGGAGTTTCTCCATTTCTTCAAAGCCAAGAGGGGTCTGAGGCGGTAGAGGCGTCACGGCTTTGGACTGGGTGTCAGCCACAGTCAGGAGCAAGGGGACGATAAGACCGTCCGCTTTGGTGTGCAGTGTTCCGACAGTGAGCGTGCTCAGGGCAGCTTCAAGTGGTGCTGAATTTGTTGGGGAAGAACAGGCACGGAGTACGGCTGTAATATCTTTTTGGGGCATAGCCAGATCAAAGGCGTATTGCTCCAGGCGTGGATGCAGGAAACGTTTGGAAAGTTCCCATGCAAAACCCGAGACCACAGGCTTGCCGCCTTTTTCATTGTAGATGGCGGAGTCAATAATGCGATAGCGTAACTGCCATTTGGGGTCCACATAAAAATTTAATCGCATGAGAACGGATCCACTCCATTTGACTACCGACGGCAGAACACCGAGTGAATCAAACCCCATTCCGGCGGTGGCGTTACAACTGAAATAGGGCTGTCCGTCACGAATGGACAACTGGGGTTTAGAGATATGAAAATAGTTGTAGGAACCCTCCTGAAAGAGTACAGTGGGGCGGTCTGGCTGCGGGGTGAGAGACTCCACCAGGGCGTTTTGTAAGATCTGGGTCCGCAGAAAAAGGGGCAGTTCAATGGTCTTGGCGCTCAGAGGGGTCGCTGCTGTTGTCAGCAGAAGACAGAAGAGAAGGAATGATCGCAAGAGTTGTCGCATAAGTCTGATGAGAGTGTTGAGCGTTCAGCTTTAAAGTAAAAAACAGGGCATAGTTCATCCTTACCACTTACCACTGAAAACTTAAAACTTTTTTCATATCATGCACGAGATAAAACCTGGTCAATCGGTCGAACTGCTGAAGGAATTGCACATTCTTACCCGAGACGGGAAGATGAATCAGGACAGCCGGCGTAAGCTGAAACAGGTCTATCATCTTACCCAGTTTATTGAGCCGCTTCTGCAGGAAATCCAGAAAGATCATCAGGATATACAGCTTGTTGACCATGGGGCCGGCAAGTCGTATCTGGGCTTTATCCTCTATGACCTTTTTTTCAAAAAGCTGGAGAATGGATCGCGTATCTATGGGATTGAGGCTCGGGGTGAGCTGGTGCAAAGGTCTCAGGAACTGGCCCGGCGACTCGAGTTTCCCGGCATGTCTTTTTTAACTCTGTCGGTGGCTGAGGCAACGAGTTCCGATTTGCTGCCAGCCAAGGTTGACATCGTGACCGCCCTGCATGCCTGTGATACGGCAACTGATGATGCCATTCACTTTGCCCTGCAGAAAGAGGCGCAAAGTATTGTCCTGGTTCCCTGTTGCCAGGCGGAAGTGGCGTCGGTACTGAGAAAAAATAAGGGCAAAAGATTGGGCGGCGATGTCCTTACTGAAATCTGGCGGCATCCCCTGCATACCCGGGAATTTGGCAGTCATATTACCAATGTGCTGCGTTGCCTCCAGCTTGAATCTCATGGGTACCAAGTGAATGTCACCGAGCTTGTGGGCTGGGAGCATTCGATGAAAAATGAGCTGATTATTGCAAAATATAAAGATTTGCCGCGCCGGCGTCCGGCCCAGCGTCTGCAGGAACTGTTAAGTCTGCTGGGGCTTGAGGAGATGAGTTTGCGGTTTTTTCCGGACTCGGTTGCTTTAATCTGAATAGTTCTCAAAAATGGTAAAATCGCCTGGTAGGAGCGGCCTTGGCCGCGATAGATGTTGGAGATTCCAAGGATGATATCTCTTGCGATCAATGTCGGCTCCTGCCAGGGGCATCATGATTTTCATGAAGCATCAGGGTTAAGATTAGGCCGGTCTCTGATACCGGCCGATGATCTCCGTATGGGCCAGGATATGGCCCTCCATGGCTTGAAGAAGGGCGGGTTTTTGGGGGATTTGTAAATTGGGCAGGATTACATCCAGAGCGTAGAGTTTATGGAAGTAGCGATGGCAGCCGATGGGTGGACAGGGGCCGCCGTAGCTTGTTTTTTTGCCGTCATTGCGGCCTTCCAGAGTGCCGGTTGGCAGTGCCTGAGGCGTGATACCTTCATGTAGGCCGGAGATGTCGGGTGGGATGTTGTACAGAAGCCAGTGGACCCAGACTCGTTTGGGTGCCGCCGGATCAGGGGCGTCAGGGTCATCGATGATCAGGGCCAGGCTCTTGGTGCCAGGCGGAATCCCCGTCCATTGCAGGGGCGGAGAGATGTTTAGGCCGTCACAGGTATAGATGGCCGGGATCTGGTGATTGTCCGCAAATGCTGGTGAACTGATGGCGAGGGACATGGTTGGCGCTCCTGCTGTGGTTAGTTGTTTCGCTTTGCAAGCAAGTATTTATTCGTACTTGATGAAAAATATCGGTAAAAATATGACAAAGTTATCTTGAATAGTTTGATATATATTGACAATGGTGTCAACTCTTTGATAGTCATGCTATAATCTTTTTTGTTGAATTGTTTTAATATTACAGATAGATGAGCTTGTCATGAAACGATTTGTCGAATATCTTGTGTGACCAGAACAACTTGCCATGTATCTTGAATATTTTGCCCTGAAACGCCACCCCTTTCGGATTACTCCTGATCCAACCCTTTTTTGTCCGGGCGGTGGTCGTGGCGAAATTCTTGAGGCGCTGATTTATGCTATTACCAGCGGTGAAGGAATTGTCAAGGTGGTGGGTGAAGTGGGCAGCGGCAAGACCATGCTTTGCCGGATTCTGGAAGAGCGCCTGCCTAAATCGGTGGAGATTGTTTATTTGGCCAACCCCAAACTCTCTCCCCATGATATCCTCTATGCCATTGCCTTTGAGTTGAAACTCCCGGTACAATCCGGGACTGAGCGTCTGGTGGTGATGCAGCAGCTGCAGGCCTATCTTCTGGGCCAACATGCTGCTAATCGGGGGGTAGTGGTCTTTCTCGAAGAGGCGCAGGGAATGCCCCTGGAGACCTTGGAAGAAATCCGGCTGCTCAGCAATCTGGAGACCCATCGGCATAAACTGCTACAGATTGTACTGTTTGGCCAGCCCGAACTTGAAAAAAATCTGCGGAAGCGCGATATCCGTCAGTTGAAGGAGAGGATCACCCATAGCTTTTATCTGGGGGAGTTGACTACGGCTGAGATTAGTGAGTATCTGCGATTTCGTCTGCAGGCCGCTGGTTGTGGCAAGTCAGGGGTTTTCAGCTCTGGTGCCGAGCGCTTGATTACCCAGGCTTCCTGCGGCCTTATCCGCAGGATTAATATCCTGGCGGACAAGGCCATGCTTGCCGCCTATGCTGATCCTACTGTCAAGACAAGTTCGGGTGTTGGTCGGGCAATGGTCCGTTCTCGACATGTACGGGCTGCGATTCGTGATAGTGAGTTTCGCTTGCCTTTCTTCCGATCCTCCTGGTTTAAGGTTGTTGGGGTAGCCTCTCTGCTTGTGCTGCTGGTGCTTGCTTTGGGGTGGAGCCGATTGTCTTCACGGGAGGGGTTTCCTTTTTTCTGGACAGGGCATTCTGCATCGTTGGTTCCTGCTAAAATGGGCTCTCCGGCTGGATTGGAGTTGGCCCCAAATGTTGTCCATCCTGAAAAGGAAATTAAGGAGACAGGTCCAGATTCAGGGAAACAAGTTGAGGCTGCGGGGCAGGGGGACGTGCATCCTGCTCCTGCGGCAGATGTGTCGGTCGACAATGCGTCGAATCTCGAAGCTTCGGTCCATCCTGCTTTTAAGCCTTCTTCTGTCTCTTTATTGCCGGAAACGGTCGCGGCTCTTGATCTCGTTTCAGACACTAACCGGGCGGAATCGTTGTCACCTGAGTCGCTGCGACAGGATGCTGTTGTAAAAACTGATGAAAGCCTGATGGGGCAGCGACGTAAAGCTGGCAGTCAATGGTTGAGGAAAGTCGAATTGAGCAGCTATACTATCCAGTTGATGGCTGTTGATATGAACAGTGAGGTCGAGGTGGAAAGGATTCTGCGACAAGTCCGCCCAGTCTCCCTGCTGGACAGGATCTATGTCTGCCGGGTATCACATCCTAAGGATATTTCCTCCGGGACGCGTGGGGAGCGTCATAACTGGGTGATTGTGTATGGCGATTTTCCAGGGGTTACTTCTGCCCGCAAGGCTATTGATACCTTACCTCTGCAGTTGCGTCGTTTTCAACCCTTTGTGCGTCATATTGATGAAGCGCTGCGTGACCAGAATGTAGATGGTCTCCAGGGGTGATATGTGTGATGGTAGTGGTGAGAGTGCGAAGCAGAATATTTTTTCTCGATAAATATTTTTCTCTCGTGGGAGAAAGTTGGAGAAGTAAATGCTCATAGGAAAAATAGTGCGTTTCAACAGTTTTCTTTCTGTTGCCTTGACCCTGATAGCGGCGTTTGTTGTCGGCTGCAGCGCCAACTTGCCGGAGCGTCCTGTCGATGGCCGGCATCTGGCGGCATCAGATGCGCCGTCGGCGACAGCAATACCGGAGGTGGTTCGCACCCCCTCGCTGGTTCCTCCTCCTGAGCCTGAGGGCAAGGTGGAACTTTATTCCGTAGTGGTGCAGGATGTTCCTGTGCGGGAACTGCTCTTTCAGATAGCCCGCGATGCGGCGCTGAATATTGATATTCATCCCGAGATCACCGGCAAGGTAACCTTGAATGCTATCGATCAGACCCTGCCACAGATCCTGACCAGGATTGCCAGACAGGTCAATATTCGCTGGAATCTTGACCGCCCTAATCTCATTGTTGAGCCGGATAAACCTGTCCTGCGGACCTATCGCATTGATTATGTCAATATCGCCCGTAAATCCAAAGGGGAGGTAAGCGTAGCCACCTCCATCTCCACCACCGGTTCCGCGGAAGTGGGTGATAAGGGTGGCCGCGGGGGAACTGCCGGCAGTAATAACTCGACAACGGTTCTCAGTCAGGAATCCAACAATATGTTCTGGGCAACTCTCGTGGCCAATCTGCACGCCATTCTTGGTGAAAGCGGAGGGGCGGCAGGCGGTGTGGAGGCAGGCGCAACACCTGCCGCAGGAGGCGCGTCCCCTTCCATCATCAGTAATCCGGAAAGCGGGCTGATCATTGTCAGGGCCACCACCCGCCAGCACGAGGAGGTTCAGCGATTTATTGATCTGTTGATGACCCGTTCTCTGCAGCAGGTATTGATTGAGGCCACCGTAGTTGAGGTAAAGCTGAACGACCGCTATCAGGCCGGCGTGGACTGGGCCACTATTGGTCGTGATGGCGGACGGTTTGGTTTTGCCCAGACTCTTCTGGGGATTAACATGGCTGTGCCGCCAGTGACGACGTTGACCATCGACAAGAGCGCCGATCCCGATGCCCTGACGGGAACCATCAAGCTCCTGGAACAGTTTGGCGATCTTAAGGTGTTGTCCAGCCCCAAGGTGATGGCATTGAATAACCAGACGGCCATACTCAAGGTGGTGGACAATAAAGTCTATTTCACCATTGAGGTTACTGCCGGGACTGTTAGTAATGGTGTCATCACCCCTGCCACTTATACCAGCACGATCCACAGTGTGCCTGTTGGGTTTGTGATGGCGGTGACCCCACAGGTCAGTGAGGGGGAACAGGTTACCCTGAATGTGCGACCAACCATCTCCCGGATTATTGGCTATGTTAAGGATCCCAGTCCCGCTTTGGCCCAGGAGAAGGTAACCAATCTGGTGCCGGAGGTGCAGGTTCGGGAAGTGGAGTCGATTTTGAAGGTGTCGAGCGGCCAGATCGGGGTGCTTGGTGGTCTGATGCAGGATACGTTGGATAAAAGCACTAACGGGATTCCAGGTCTTTCCCGGATTCCCGTGCTTGGTAATCTGTTCAGCTATCGGGATGATACCGCGAACAAAACCGAGTTGATTATCTTTCTACGACCGGTGGTGATAAAGCAGGCCGATGTAAATGGTGATCTGCGAAACTATCGGGAGTTTTTGCCTGCAAAACAGCCTATTCCTTCACAGCCCTTTGAAGGGCCGACAGGTTCCTGATTGAGCGGGAGGCGCGAATGAGTCTATTGATGGAGGCCTTACGCAAGGCGGAACAGGCCAAAAATCAGGCGGTTGGAACCGAGGGCAGCACGGTGAGGCCTGTTGCTTTGCCTGTGGCTCAGGGTGTGCAGGTTTTTCCTGATTCTGGGTCGCATCGTGTGCTTGAGGTGCAAGAGCCTCTCAAGAGTCCTTCCTTCGGGGAGGATGGCGCCATTGCCGCTGATCTTTCCGAACCGGCAGTGATCGATCAGGGTGAGACTGATCAGGCTGAAGACGGGAAGGCCGAACTGACGCTTGAACGAGTCGGTGAGCAGGAGCATACTCAGGTGGTTGACGTGGAGATGGCTGATGTCATGGTGGTGGATGCCTCTGAGCTTCCTGGCGCATTTTCGGTGGCACAGGCTGTGTCATTTCCAGATGTGGTGAAACCGGGACCTAAGCGCGAGCCGGGGAAAGATGGTACCGATGCCTCAGTTCGTCCGGTTATCGTCTCGGCTGAATCTTCACGGCAGACTGCCCGTACCGTCTTTGCCGCTAAAAAAGAGTATCAGCGCCGCAGTCGAAATCGCCGGTTGCTTGTTTTGGGGATAGTGGGTGGAATTGCAGGCTTTGCTGTGGCTGGCTTTTTTTTCTTTGTCTATCGTTCCCTGATCTCTTCTCCCATTCCTGTTGTTACAGTTGAGCAAAAGAGTGCGGCATCAGTGGGAGAAGGAGGCGCGAAACAAGCTCCAGTGATCGCGGCAGGGAACGTCGCTTCTGCCTTGCCTGCAGAGGGTGGCGCGGGGGCAGTGAACGCTGCGATTGTCGGGGCGGAGGCGGAGACTGCTTCCCAAAAACCGGTAAGCGTGTCGCCCTCATCGTTGCCGCAAGGAGAATCGCGGCCTCAGGGCACGTCAGCTCTCTCTTCTCTCCGCGCCATGAATCTTGTGACCAATGTCACGTCAACCTCTTCCGTATCCATGCCTGGAACCATGCTTTCGCCGGCACCTCCAAAGACGAATCAGGACGCCCCTGCCTCTCCCAAGGAAGCACCCAAAGTAGGTCTCTCGCCAGACTCGGTGTTTGAGCCAGTACCTGAAAAACCTGCCTCTGCCCCCATTGTTATTACGCATCGTCCTGCCCAGCCTCTGGTGAGTCCACTCTTGACTGCGGCGTATGGCGCCTATCAGAAGGGAGACTTTGCACAGGCAAGAGAAAAGTATCAACAGGTATTGCAGACCAGCCCTAAGCATCGGGGTTCCTTGCTTGGTTTGGCTGCTCTTGCCCTGCAGGGGCATGAGGATTCACTGGCCCGTGATCTCTATCTGCGCATATTGGAACAGGATCCTGGTGATCCCCTGGCCAGGGCCGGTTTACTGGCCATCACGCCAACAGGTGATCCGGCGCGTCAGGAAAGTGAGTTGAAACTGCTCCTGGTACAATATCCGCATGTTGCGCCGCTGTTTTTTTCTCTTGGTAATCTTTATGCGGCAGGTAATCATTGGAGTGAAGCGCAGCAGGCCTATTTCAGTGCCTTGCAGGCGGCAAAGAATGCCGCTCACAATCCTGAAGCTGTCCATCCTGATTATTTTTTTAACCTGGCAGTCAGTCTGGAACATTTGGGACAACTGAAACCGGCTGTAAACTATTACCGGGAAGCCTTGAGGCTTGCGGCCGGTCAGCCAACGGGTTTTGATGTGGAGGCCCTGCGGGTCCGATTGTATAATCTTGAGCAGGGTGAGATGCCATGAATACACCAGGAAAGAAAAAACCGCTGGGCGCGGTGCTGGTGGAGCAGGGGTTTATTTCCGACGATCAGCTGCGTATTGCCTTGTTGGAACAAAAACAATCCAATAAACCACTCGGTAAGGTGTTGATTGAATTTGGTTTTGTCACTGATGCTATTATTCGCGATGCCTTGAGTGAGAATATAGGTCAGAACAGTGTCGATCTGACCCATACGGTTATTGATGCCGAGACCCTGAAGATGGTGCCGCAGGAGTTGGCCCACAGGCATACGGTCCTTCCGCTTTCCTTCGATAAAAGTGCCAACCAGCTTACCCTGGCCATGGCTGACACCTTTAATGTTGTAGCTCTGGATCAGATCCGGGCCCTGCATGGCGGAACGTTTCAGGTTGCTGCCGTGCTTGGTGGTGAAGCGGATATCCTGCGTGCCATTGAGCAGTTTTACGGGTTTGATCTTTCTATTGACGGTATCCTCCAGGAGATCGAGACCGGTGAGATAGACTACCAAAGCCTGCAGGCAGGGAATGATGAGTACAGTCATCCCATGGTGCGGCTTATTGACGCCCTGCTGGCAGACGCGGTGCAGCGAGGGGCCTCTGATATCCATTTTGAGCCGGAGGCGGGTTTTTTACGTATCCGTTACCGGATTGACGGGGTGCTCCGTCAGGTTCGCAGTTTGCACAAAAACTACTGGCCGGCCATGGTGGTGCGTCTCAAGGTGGTCAGCAATATGAATATCGCTGAATCCCGCGCCCCTCAGGATGGCCGTATCTCTTTGTCTCTTGTCGGCCGGCAGATTGATTTCCGGGTTGCGGCCCAGCCAACGCTCCATGGCGAGAATATCGTCCTGCGTATCCTTGATCGTCAGAAAGGTCTTGTTGCTTTGCATAAGCTGGGGCTGACTGATGATAATCTTAACCAACTGAAGCTGATGCTGGCTCGGCCGGAAGGTATTATCCTGGTTACCGGGCCGACGGGCAGCGGTAAAACCACTACCCTCTATTCGGTGTTGAGCCATGTTAATACGGAAGGGGTGAATATTATGACCATGGAGGATCCGGTTGAGTATCCTATGGCCATGATCCGCCAATCTTCCATTAATGAGTCGGCCAAGATGGGTTTTGCTGATGGTATCCGGTCGATGATGCGGCAGGACCCGGATGTGATCCTGGTTGGTGAAATTCGTGATCACGAAACAGCGGAGATGGCCTTTCGCGCTGCCATGACCGGTCATCAGGTGTTTTCCACTCTGCATACCAATTCGGCGGTGGGCGCCATTCCCCGTCTTCTTGATATCGGGGTGCTGCCGGATATCATGGCCGGCAATATTATCGGTATTGTGGCTCAACGGTTGGTTCGCTGTCTGTGTCCGGAATGTAAATATGCCTCTTACGCGGGTGAATTGGAATTACAATTGCTTGGCGTTGACCCGGCGGCAAAAGATGTCATTATTTATCAGGCGGTAGGTTGTAAGGCATGTGAACAACAGGGGTATAAAGGACGAACCACGGTTATGGAGTTGTTGCGCATCAATGCTGAGCTGGAAGAGTTGATCGCTCGCAGGGTCGGTACCCGTGAGTTGTTGAACAAAGCCATAGCCGGCGGGTTTCGGCCTTTGGCTGATGACGCCTGCCGTCGCGTGCTGGATGGCACCACCAGTCTGGATGAGATCAGCCGGGTGGTGGATTTGACCTACCGGCTGGGTAATTAGTTTTTTTATTGATATGCCACTTTTTCAATACAAGGCCATTAGCGGCAGAGGAAAAGTCAGAACAGGCAATCTGGATGCCGCCAATATTGCCGATCTGGAACAACGTCTGCTGCGCATGGGGCTTGATCTCGTCACTTGCCGGATTCGCAATCAGGCCAGACCGCTGTCGGGTGTGCGTAAGGTGCGGCGGATTGACCTGATTAACTTCTGTTTTCACATGGAGCAGTTGATTCAGGCCGGGGTACCGTTGTTGGAGGGCTTGGCTGATCTGCGTGACAGCATGGAGCACCCCCGTTTCCGTGAGGTGATTGCCAATCTGATTGATGAAGTGGAAGGGGGAAAGACTCTTTCTGCTGCCATGTCTGAACATCCGACGGTCTTTGATGCCTTGTTTGTCAATCTGATCAAGGCCGGTGAGACTACCGGTCAATTGGGTGAGGTCTTTGCTTCCCTAACTGCAACCATCAAATGGCAGGATGAACTGGCGTCCACGACCAAGAAGATCTTGATTTTTCCGGCCTTTGTCGGAACGGTGGTCTTTGGGGTTACTTTTTTTCTGATGGTCTATCTGGTTCCTCAGTTGGTGGGGTTTATCAAGGAAATGGGAGGCACGTTGCCTTTTCATACCAGGGCCTTGATTGCGGTGTCAAATTTTTGTGTACACTATTGGTATCTGCTTATAATCGTGCCCCTGACACTTTTCTTTGGCATCAAGACCTTAGCTGTTACCAATTCCAGGGTGCGGTATCTGCTTGATGATGGGAAGATGAAGATCTGGATGATTGGTCCGGTGCTGAAAAAGATCATGCTTTCCCGTTTTGCTAATTTTTTCGCCATGATGTATGCGGCAGGGATTCCCATCCTCCAGTGTCTGGAAATCTCGGAAGGAATAGTGGGGAATGTGGTTATCAAAGAGGCCTTGCAGGAAGTAGGCGCAAGTATCCGTGAGGGGATCAGCATTACTGCCGGATTTGAAAACAGTGGTTTGTTTCCGCCCTTGGTGGTACGGATGTTGAAAATAGGAGAGAGTACCGGGGCCCTTGACCATGCCCTGTTGAATGTCAGTTATTTCTATGACCGCGATATCAAAGATGCTATCGGCAAGGTGCAGGCCATGATCGAGCCGGCCATGACCATTGTCCTTGGCGCGATCCTTGGGTGGGTGATGCTTTCGGTGCTTGGCCCGATCTACGATACGATCAGTAAAATCAAGATGTGAGTAATGCTATGGGCCTCTTTCAGAGATCATTGATGATCCGCATTCTGCTTTTGACCTCGCAGGGTCTGCGCGCCTTTACCTGGCAGAACAATGTCCTTGTATCAACTGGATCGTTTCTCTCCGATGAACAGGGGCAGGCTGATTTTAACCGCTACCTGAACTTACCGCCTGATATCCCTCTTTATCTTGTTGTTGATGTCAGTGAAGAGGATTTTCGCCTGGAAAATGTCGCCCACGTCCTGGGACGTGATCGAAGTACGCTACTGGAGAGAAAACTTACCCAGTTTTTCCGCACCACCGAATATCGTGCCGCCCGGGTTCAGGGACGGGAGGAAGGTGGGCGGCGGGATGACCAGGTGCTGTTTAGTGCCTTGACGAACAATGAACAGATTGCTTTCTGGGTTAATCGCATTCTTGCAGAAAAAGCCCCGTTACAGGGGATTCTTTCAGTCCCGTGGTTGATGGAGTTGTTCGCCGGATTTCAGCAACTCGATCAGGTCTCCCATCTGCTGCTGGTTAATCTGGAACAGCAGAGTGGTCTGCGTCAGACTTATATTCAGGCCGGGCGCTTGAAATTCAGTCGGTTGATCTCGCTTGCCATAGTTCGGGCCAGCAATCTTGCGGAAACGATAGTCGGAGAATGTAATCATACCCGGCAATATCTGGAGAGGTTGAAACTGCTTCCTCGCGATCAGCCTCTGGATATCCATCTCTCGGTGCAAGGTGAAATCGCAGAAGAAATTGGCGAGGGATTGGTGGATAGCGCCAGCCTGCGTTTTCATCTCCATGAAACCGGGATCATGGCCGCTGAACTTGGGCTTGATCCTGCGCTCGAAGATGGTCAGGGTATGGTCTTTCTGGCGCTGATGCAGGTCTTGCATTCCAAAGGATTGTTTAATATCTATGGATCGGACGCGGTTATTCGCTATCATCGTCTTCGTCAGATCCGCCGGGGGATAATTGTTGGCACGTCCTTGTTTTTTGTTGCGGTCCTGGCGATTGGATTTTCCCTGCTGACAGATGGCTTCAAAGAGCGGGTGGTACAAAATCGTCTGGACAGTGAGGTCAAACAGTTTGAGCAACAATACCAGATCCGGCAACAAAATTTCCCCGAGACCCCTCTCCCGGCCAAGGTCATGCAGAATACTGTCGAGTCGGTTGATATAATCCAGCGCCAGATAGCCTATCCCATGGAGATGATGAATTTTGTGAGTCAGGCCCTGGGCGTTTGTCCAGATATCCGCCTGCAGAAACTGGACTGGAAACTGGCAGTTGTGTCCAGTGATGGCAAAGAGGATGCGGCTTCGTCAGTGGTGGCCGCTCAACCGGTGGTGAGTGGAGAGAAAGAAAAGGTGGCGGCGCCTCCCTTGTTGCTTGGCATGCTTGCTGGCAAGACTCGTGTGACTACCATCCTTGACGGGATTGTCTATCCCGGTGGCGGATATCTCGGCGCGCATCAAAGCGTGATCCGTTTTATTACGGCCTTGGAGCAGATTCCCGGCATGAAGGTTGTGCCGGTTGTGATGCCGACTGCAACCAGCCCGGACAGCGCCATGAAGGCCACCCTGGATGGCGAGGCGATTCAGGCCAAGTTCTCGTTACAGCTTGTGTATCAATTGAGGCAATGAAGATGAAACGTCCTTTTTGGTCCCAGGATCTGTTGCTGCTTAAATGGCCGGTGTTACTGCTGGTGATTTGTGTCGTGGCCAGTGCGCTGTGGTGTGGCGGGGCTTTCAAGTTCAAGGAGCGTGCTGCTCGTGCCATGCAGGCGGCTCAGGCGAATCGGAAACAGATGGGCGCACGAGTACAGCAGATCGAGGATGAAGAAAAAATCATTCGCAGCTATATTGCCCGTTATCGTCATTTGCAGACAAGTGGGGTGATTGGCGCCGAGGAGCGGTTGGAGCTGGTGGAGGCCATTGGTCGTATCCGGGCCCGACATAAACTCTATGCGGTTCACTTTGATGTTGGACCGCAGGCAGTGGTTCCCTTGCAGAAAGGCGAGCCGGAAGGTGCAGGATCCTCCTTTTCCTTGCGCGCCAGCCGTATCCAGCTTGACCTGCCCTTGCTGCATGAAGAAGACCTTGCCCGGCTGCTTCTGGAGTTGCGTAGTGTCGGCCGGGGCCTGTTTGTGGTTGAAGAGTGTTCCGTCAACCGTACCGGCAGCGAAGTTGCGAGCGAGATTTTAAAATTGAGCGAGAATCTGAATGCCTCCTGTAAGATTTTCTGGCTGACCCTGAAAGCAGAGAAGAAGCCAGCAGATGGTTTAGCTGCTCCTTCTTTGGAGTCTGGAATATGAATGTCTTGAAGTCAAGCGTGTTCTTGGCCCTGCTGTTCTGGCTGTTTTGTTTATCCTGTTCTCAGGCGGAAACATTGGGGCGTCT
Organism: uncultured Desulfobulbaceae bacterium; assembly: GCA_903891045.1. Classification (GTDB taxonomy): domain Bacteria; phylum Desulfobacterota; class Desulfobulbia; order Desulfobulbales; family Desulfocapsaceae; genus UBA2270. The sequence continues at coordinate 14,961 of CAITDH010000174.1, forward strand.
TTTTTTTACACCGCAGGATCGTGTGTATCTGGAGCAGCTTCGTTGGGCGCCCGTTGAGTCTTTGTCTTCGGTCTCGGAGCAGCATCAGGAAAACGTGGCGGCCCCGGCGGACACTAAACCTGCATTTTTGACTTTCGGTGGTACGGTGACGCGGAGTAATGGCGAGCAAGTTTTCTGGCTGAACGGGGTTTCCTGCAACAGAGCGAATCTTCCGGTGAATGTGCGTGTGCCTCAAGCTTTTGTTACCGGACGAATTGAGTTGCAGGTGGAGGAAAAAGGAAAGTTGTATTCACTCCGCCCTGGTCAGACCCTGGATGCTAACAGTGGACAGGTTCGTGAATCTTATGAACGGGCCGTCGAAGTCGCTGCCCCGGCGACGGCAACCGGTCAGGAGTTTGGTTCAAATCAGCACCCAGCCGTTGAGGGTGCTCCGGTCGCGCCTGTCCCTGTTCAGTGTCCAGCGTCTTCGTCGCCGATAAAATAAGGGCAAGATCCAGGATGCATTGCGACTATGAGTGATTGCCATGAAACCCGATCTTTCTTTCGAGCAGCTTGAACGCCGTCGTTGTATACTGCGGTGGATATTTCTTGCCATTGCCATATTTCTTTCCTGCGCTGGTGTTGCGGTCCTGGCTGTCCCGCCGGAGATGGCAATGGATAAAGCAATTCCTCGTGCTTTTGGGGGAATCGCCCTGCTGGTTGCGGGATTTTTTGTCGGTTTGTTCAGTCGCTTGGTGCCTTGAGTGGTGCCTGCAATAGGTATTTTTTCAAGATATCCATAAATACCTCAAGGTGTCTGCCCTTATGGTTGTAGCCGATACCATTCTCCTGGTGGAAGATGACAGCGCCCTGCGATGGTGCGCGGTGTCCTGGAAATGCAGGGGTATCCGGTGCTGGAGGCGGATATCCGGGGCAGTGCCTTGGATATCCTTAGAAATCATCCCCTGATCGGAGTGGTCATTCTTGATCTTGGCCTGCCGGATCTCTTGCGGCAGAGTTGGCCGCAACTCGCGCAAGCTGGATTTACCGGCCTGTCGTGGCAGCTTGACTGGTTTGGCACGTCGCTTGCCGGGGTGGAAGGGGTAATAGGGAGAGGTTGTTTGAGTCGTTCTGGAGTGAGAAAAACAAAGGACTGGGTATCGGTTTGTATCAGGCCAGACAACTGGCGGTAGCCGCTGGCGGCAGTCTGGAAGTGAGAGCAGCATCGCAGCAGCCGCTTATCTTTGTTTTGACCCTGCCCAGCGCGGAAAGCCAAGGCGTGCCGGGTTATTGGGGTCCTTTAAAAAAAATGAGAGAAGATTCGTCTTGAAGGCGTGGGGTGTAAAAAAAAACTACATCTTGCGCTGTTGTGGATACAGAGTTATATATGAAGAATAATGAGATGTGGACAATGCCTTGCCCTGCGAGGCATTCAATGTAAACCATAATCAAAGGATAAGAACCATGAAACAGCTTAAAAACCAGCAAGGCTTCACCCTGGTGGAGATCGCCATTGTCCTGGTCATCATCGGTCTGCTGCTGGGCGGTGTGCTCAAGGGCCAGGAGATGATTCAAAATGCCAAAATAAAAGCTATCGCAAATGACGCTAAAGGGCTCACTGCTGCTATTTACGCTTATTACGATAAGTATAAAGCGTATCCGGGTGATGACCCTCGGGCAACAACAAATCTTCCTGGCGCCAGTGGTGGTTGTGTTGCTGGTGATTTAGTAAACGGTAATGGCGATGGTAATATTGGAGAATATTATGCCGCATTGGAGCATCTTGCCTGTGCGGGACTCATCACCGGAAATTATAATGGAACCAGCGACCTTTATAAACATGCATTCGGTGGAACGGCCTATATTTATTATCAAACCCTACAGGGAAAGACTGGAAATATGGTGCGGTTTGATAATCTTCCAGCGGATGTCGCGCTTGCTTTTGATAGGATGATGGATGATGGCATCTTCGATAAGGGCTCAATCCGAGCCAGTGCTGATTATGTACCTGGTACCGTAATTGCTAATACAGGTTATTTTTACTAAATTCTGGGTAGCTGAATCAGTAGAGCTAGGTTGGGTTCGCGAAGCGTAACTCAACTGTTCGGTCTTGACATGTTGATGTTTGGATTTGTAACGTCTCAATGTTTGTGAAATAAGAAAAACCCGTTCTGGCAACGTAAGTTGAAAGAACGGGTTTTTTTGTTTTGGAAACAAAAAGGTTGATTCGCTTGTTGCAAAAGGCTCACCTGAAAAGAAATTTCAGCGTGTCTTCTGCTTTCGGTTGACAATATCCGTTGATTGACAATTAATGCACATCTCTCTATAGTTATTTCAGAAATTCATGACTTCATTTTCAATATCATGCAGTAAATACAACAAACAGATTAATCAGTTTTGAGCTTGTGATATCGGTAATGAAGGGAACCACTCTTTGTTTGAAGAAAACGAAATCCTTGATGTCCTCTGCCCGGACGTTCAGTCCACAGTTCACTGGATGGTATTTATGAAAACGTGTCACTGGAATCATGGTGGGTTTACCTTGGCCGAAATGGCGATTGTCGTGCTTCTTGGAAGCATTATGCTAACCATGGGAGTTAAGATGTACACTGCTATAAAGGATCACTCTGCTTATTCGGATACGCGGAGCAAACAAGAAGCGATCAGGACTGCGCTTATAGGGTACCTCAGAAACAATAGGCGACTTCCACCGGCAGATACAAATCTGCCGCCAGATGGGACAATGGATGCGGGTGGATGGGGGGTACTTCCCTACCGCGATCTTGGTCTGCCGCGTGATGCCGTGCTGGATGGATGGGGAAACTATTTTTCGTATCGGGTATCAAACACTGGTGCCAGTACAAACTGGACATTGACGACTGGCTTTAACCTTGCCAGTTATACTGCCCCCCCTATAGCCATCACAGTGAATGATGCAGTTGGCCAACTTACTGATAGGGCTGTTGTTGTCATCATTTCTCACGGCAAAAATAGTTTTGGTGCAGCAACGACCAGAGGAACCAGCAGGATAACGCCAACAGCCGGGGTGGCAACAGAAGACACAAACGCGGTAAACGGCACCACCTACAACCAGCTTGACCCTAACCCACAAGCCGGGTACGACGATGTGGTGACATATATGACCCCAGCCGATCTTTGGAAGCCGCTGATTGATGACGGGACACTGAAGGGGCAATGCCAAGCATATTGCGTTCCCGCTGTCACAGCTACTTGTACGGCAGGTGGTGGCATATGCACATGCACTGCCGAAGGAGTTGTCGGCACACTTGTTGCTCCATGCACAGCATGTGGTACATGTGCCAAAACTAATACTGGTACCAATTGTAATGCAACCAACATCCCAATCGGAGTTACCCCTATTGCTACTTGCCCATGAGGCTCACCATGCCCATTCTTCTGCAACTTGCCTTGACAGTTGTCACCCCTTTGTTCCCCCTCTACCAGCGCGCTTTGCTGGGAAGTATTATACGATGAGAAACGACAAAGGTTTTACCTTGGTTGAAATTGCGGTTGTGCTGGTGATTGTTAGTATCCTGTTGACCGGTATTCTGAAAGGAGGCAGTATTATCCGAACCGTTCAGGTGAATGACGCCATCACCATTGTGGATGATCTCCGTGCCGCTACGACGATTTTTAAGGACCGTTATCATTACCTGCCTGGGGATTGGATATTCGCAGCAAATGAAATCCCTAATGTCACGACCGGGGGCAATGGAGATGGAGTAATAAGTGTTGCGGAATCAGCAGATGTTTTCGGTGCTGGCGGGCAAAACCACCTGTTCAATGCCGGACTCATCAAATCGCCCAATGTGAATACCTGGTTCGGTGGTACCACCGTAGCTGTTCTGTCCACGACTGTTAACATGGGTGGCGCAGGTTTTTCAACTAATGTCGTCAATATCATTCAGTTTACCAATATTCCTTGTGATGTGTGTATGGAGATGGACGCCAAGATGGATGATGGGAGTTTGGCTACTGGGAACGGCAGGGCAAGTGTGGCAGGCTGCACTCCTGGCGGGGCAAATGATCCAGTACCATTTTATGCCGTGCCATTACAATAAGCCATAATGTAAGGGGGGTGGGGAATAGTTGTGTTCCTGAGTTGCATCCGGCTCCAGGTTGGACAGTCTGTGTCGATTGAGCAGATAAGAAAGCTTATAAGTTTCCGCAATCGCATACCTGATTCGGTGCCCACTATTGACGACTTGTCTCAGTTGTTCTCCAAACTTGCTTTTTCCAGATTAAGCTTGCGTCTCTGTTTGCCCTCATGCTAGATTCTTTTTTTTTAATTATTCAGCCAATTTTACTGTAGGGCGGGTTTTCGACAACAAGGGGTACTTGACAAGCCTATCATCGGGTTTAAACCTGACATGCACACGTAACCCTCTATCGAATAACGGTTTTTTTATTGGATATATTTTTGCGGTGAATAGGTGCTTTTTTCATTTATTGAAAATAATCTCCTGAACACTAAACACTCAGAATCATCGATACCATTACGTAAAAAGAGATTTAATTATGATAAATGCCTCTAACGTTGCCCTCTCTTATGGCAAGAGGATTATTTTCCAGGATGTTAATATCAAGTTTACCCCAGGGAACTGTTATGGCCTGATTGGTGCTAATGGGGCCGGAAAGTCCACCTTTCTCAAGATCCTTGCTGGCGATTTTCCACCGGATAAAGGAGAGATCTCTGTTGGCTCCAGGGAACGGATCGCCATGCTTAGGCAGGATCATTTTGCCTTTGACGAGGAGACTGTGCTCAATACGGTGATCATGGGTCATACCCGGTTGTACCAGCTAATGGCCGAACGTGAGGCTCTCTATGCCAAGGCCGATTTCACCGAGGCAGATGGCATTCGGAGCGGCGAGCTGGAGGCGGAATTTGGTGAGATGAATGGCTATGAGGCCGATTCCGAGGCCTCGGTGCTTCTCAGCGGTCTGGGGATCACCGAAGAGTTCCTGCACAAGAAGATGAAGGAGCTGGAGGGCGGCGAAAAGGTGCGGGTGTTGCTGGCTCAAGCCCTGTTTGGCAATCCTGATATCCTGCTCCTTGATGAACCGACCAACCATCTGGATCTCCAGTCGATTACATGGCTTGAAGACTTTCTGGCCCGTTTTCAGAATACGGTGATCATTGTTTCCCATGATCGTCATTTTCTCAATCAGGTCTGTACCCATGTGGCCGATATTGATTTTGGCAAGATCCAGGTCTATGTGGGCAACTATGACTTCTGGTATCAGGCCAGCCAGCTCAGTTTGAAACAACGGCAGAGTGATAATAAAAAGGTAACGGACAAGGCCAAGGAGCTTAAGGAGTTTATCCTCCGATTTTCTGCCAATGCCTCCAAATCCAAACAGGCCACGTCCCGGAAAAAGCTTCTGGATAAGCTGCAGATTGAGGATATGCCCGTTTCTTCCCGGAAGTATCCTTTTGTTTCGTTTAAGGCGGGGAGGCCCTGTGGTGATATTATCCTCGAGGTCACGGGGCTCTCCAAGACTGTTGACGGTGTGCCTCTGTTTCAAGACCTGAATTTTACCCTGCGCCCGGGGGATAAGGTCGCCTTTGTCGGCACCAATAGTGTGGCCAAGACCACCTTGTTCCAGATCCTGGCCGGCGAGATCGAACCGGATAGCGGCACATTCCGTTGGGGCGTGACCATGAGTGTTTCTTATTTTCCTATGGACAACAGCGCCTATTTTGCCAAGGATCTGACCTTGGTTGACTGGCTGGGGCAATATACCCCAATCACTGAGGGTGAGACCTTTGCCCGCGGATTCCTGGGCAAAATGCTGTTTTCAGGCGATGAGGCCCTGAAAAAAACCAGTGTTCTGTCAGGGGGGGAGCGGGTTCGCTGTATGTTGTCCAAGATGATGCTCTCGGATGCAAATGCCCTGATCCTCGATGAACCTACCAACCATCTAGATCTGGAATCGATCACTGCTTTGAATGATGCGCTTTTGGCCTTCCCTGAGGTGTTGCTTTTTTCCTCACATGATCATCAGTTGGTGGCAACGATTGCTAACAGGATCATGGAGATCCTGCCCGGTGGCGTTATTGACAAGATGATGCCGTTTGATGATTATCTGCAAGATGAGAGTGTGGCCCGGATGCGGGAACAGTTGGCTTGAGGCAGGTGGAGGGAGCCAGGAGTAGGCGATTGCGTCAAAGAGACATCACGTTTGTCACGGGACGGATTCTGTCTCCTGTTGCATCATCGTATCGTCCTGACAGATGAGAATTTGATCCTGGCCATTACTTTTTTGCCTGGTAGAGGGCAATATCGGCAAGTTTGATTATTTCCCAGATCGTTTTGGTGGAGGTGTTGGAAAAATCAGCTACAGCGACATTTATGGTCTGTTGACACCTCCGTTTTGTTTGTGAGCAAAATATTGGTGTAACCTACCTCAATATTTAACCATCTTGGTGAGAACCAGATCAAGGAAATCATCAAAGTCAGTGTTTATGTTGATGAAAAAGTGTCACAGAAATGCCGTATGTGACCAACATTTTACAACTTCTTTTACTGAGGCATAACCTCTCTCATCCCAAGATGAATCAAATCTACAGAAATAATGTTTCACTAACCGATTAAAACTGAACTGCAGTCTGCGCATGTTCTCTTCCAGAGTATAAACAGAACCTGACCTCATGGTTGAGATAATCCCTGAAGATATCAAGAAAGACCTGGAGACGGCGTGTACCTTACACCAGCGTGCCTCTTCCGATTACCAGAAATGTATGGAATTTAACAAGCTGATGTCCGACCTGTTAGGAAGGCTGGAAGACGCTGACTGCTATAGAACCGCCGACAGAGTAATGACTATTCTCCTCGACTGCAATCCTCGGGAAGGAGCCCACTGTGAGAAGGCCATCATGATCGGAGAAAAAATGAAGAAATTTGATAAAAGTTAATCAGTTATGTTAATTGCTGTAGCAACCACTCACCCCTCCTTGCAGACCACTCATCCCTGAAATTCAAAGCAGGCAGGAATCATCGACGATTTCCGGCCAACTGTTCCAGCTTCTGCCGGAGCTGTGATTCGGGAGGAGCACCCACCACTTGATCAATCAATTTACCATTCTGAAAAAAGAGAAGAGAGGGTACCCCTCGGATCTGGTAGTGGCCGGCCGTACCCGGATGCAGGGAAGTGTTAAGGGTGGCGATATGGACCCGGCCTAGATATTCCCGGTTAAGCTGGTGAATCAGAGGGGCTAGGGCTTTACAAGGACCGCAGGTTGGGGAGTAAAAGTCAACCATCACCGGTAGGGTGGCCCGGCCGATAAAATTTTGAAATTCATGATCTGTCAATTCGATGGACTGGGCATTTCGCCGAATATCAAGAGGGGTCCCGCATTTACCGCACTTGGGACGCAGATGCTGGCGATCGGCCGGAATTCGATTCTTACCGGAGCAGGATTGGCAGGTGACGATAAAGGTATTCATGACTCTGTTCCTCATGCAAGGGATTTTCAAAAGGGGTTCAATGATGACATGAGAAAAAATGCATCGTTACGCGGTCCGTGTCAAGGTGCAAATGTTAGACTGCATTCAAGAAACAGATATTCATTCTTATTCGAGGGAAATAATCTGATCCGTCACTTCCGTAAAAGCGACATCGTGGCTGATGAGAAAAAGCTGGTCGTACCAGTGTTCGGTCACCTCTTCCCGGCCGACATCAATGGCCCTGAAGGCATGGGCCAGATTGGCGCGGCGAGCCGCATCCAGGTTGGAGGTCGGTTCATCAAAGAAGGCCACCCTGGCGCCGATAGTCTGCAGCAGGGCCAGGCGCAGGGCAACCACGGCACTCATGGTCTGGCCGCCGGAGAGCTGGTCATCGCTGCGCTCCCTGAGCTCGCCATTCTCCATGTCGCGCAGCACGATCTGGTATTTGTCACCCCAGTAAAGCTCTTCATCGGTTTCGGCGATGTTGCGGTAAATCAGGTCGGCACGGAGACTTATCTCTTCCCGGAAACGCTCGGAGAGCTGGGCCGAGACATTATTGAAGATCTGGCTGCGCAGGAATTTGACCAACTCCTCCTTATCAACAAAGCCTTTCCTGGCAGCCAAACGGGCCTTGATCTCTTCCTTGAGCTGCTTCATTTTTTTGATCTCTCCATCAATACGGAGTCGATCCTTGCTGAGATCAGCAATCTTCTGCCGACTGGTGGCAAGCTCACCCACCAGTTGCTCTTTGACCAGACGCACCTCGGCGTGGCGCTTCGGATCATAATCCTCGGCCAGCTTGCCAAGCTCTTGCCTTTTGGCCGCCAAGTCCTTTTGCAACTCCGCCAGCAGCGCCACCATCCTGGCCAAGGAGTCGCGCCTATTTTGCAGATCAAGGGCGTCTTTCTGATTGGCAAAGAAGGCATCACGAGCGGCCTGATGTTCTATGCGTGATTTTTCGATCATGACTATTTCGCCATCGAGATTGGTGTGCTTCTTGAGCTCTTCCTTGCGGGCCCCACCCTTTTTCTCGGCCTCTTGCTGAAGTTTTCCGGCCCCTGCAAGAGCACCCTGGCGCTTGGTGTTGTCGTCTCGGCGCTTGGCCAGAGCACTAAGCTGTTTAGCCAGTTCTTGGGATCGAACCTTGAGTGTTTCCAGCTCCTGCCGAGCCTTCTCGGCTGCCTCAATCTTTTGACCCAACGCAGCCAGACCCTGCTCCAACTCAATCCCCTCCTTGTCGAGCTCATCCACTCTGGCGCTGAAGACATCACGCGGCGCCTTGCCGGCAATGTTTTGGCACTCTTCCTTGAAAAAGGGGCAGACCCCTTCGGCCAGTTTTTCCTTGCCTTCCTGCAGACCGGCCCGCCGTCCTTCCAGAAGGCCCCGGGCCAGGCGCAGCTTTTCCGCCTCTTCTTTGAGTGCCGGCAAACGAGCCGCCGTTTGGGTTACACCCTCACCGGCAACAAGCCCCTTCTGTTCGGCGCTGAGCCGGAGTTCTTCTGCCGCCTGCTCTTTGTAAATTTTTTCGACTTCCCGCCTTTCGTGTTCCAAAGACTGGGTCAGGCGCGCACTTTCTTTATCGAGAGCAATTATCTCCTGCTCGATCGTCCGGCGCTGCTTCTCCTGCTCCCGCAGGACCTTGAGCTGGACCTCAGCCGCCGTAAACGCCTCCTTGCCGGTCCGGCTCTTTTCTACAGTTTCCAGGGCCAGCTCGGCCTCTTTTACCCTTTTCTGATTGTCGGCGATCTTCCCTTCCCCGTCGCGGATTCGATTCTCCAGCACCTGGATATCGGCCTTGACGGCATGGGTCGTCTTTTCCTGGCCATCGAGTTTGGCAAGTTGCGCCTCTGTTGCACCTAAAGTTTTTTCCTTGTCTGCCAACAGCTTCTGCTGGGCTTCCGCCTCTGCAACCAAGCTCGTTAACTCTTTTTCCCGTTCGGGCAAGGCCACAACCTGTTCCTCCTTGCCCGCAATCTCGACAGTCAAGAGATCGATCTTGGCCTTCACCGCCTTGAGCAGGGTGCTGGTGCCCTTATAGGTCTTGCGCCAGGCATCAATGCCGAGGATCTCGTCAAAGGCCTCCTGCCGTTTGGCTGGCTGCTTGAGGACAAAAGGCCCGAGAAATTCATTCTGAAAGGGGCCGATCACCAGTTTAAATTGATCAGCCAGGGGGCGGCCGCTATCGATCCCGAGCAATTCCTTGATCCGGGCCTCTGTTTCCGGGGCCCCAGCATGGTCCTCAACCTCGAAGGCCCCGCCGATCTCCCGGGCCAGCAGCCATTTGGAACCGGCCCCGACACTACGGGAGACCCGATAGGTATCACCATCTCCGGGTGCAAAGGTGACGGCAATTTCTCCCTTCTTGGCACCGATGGTAATAAATCGCTCGATATTCCCGACAAAATCACGGGCATCAACGCCGAACAAGGCATAGCCAATGGCCTCAAAGATCGTGCTTTTGCCAACCCCGTTGACCCCGGACAGCACATTGATGCCGCCCACAAAATGCAGTTCCTTGTCCCGGTGGGATTTGATATTCTTCAGCGAGATAGAAAGGATCTGCATGGTTTACCCCTGCTCCCCGAAAAGGCCGAGCAATTCGTCATCTTCAACATCACCCTTCATAACCAGATCGCGGATAGCCAGCGACAGCTTGGCCAACTCCTCTTCCCGCCCCTGATATTTGCTGTGGGCGCCGATCAATTCATGGAGCACATCACTTTCAATCTCGGAAAGGGATTTCTTGACCACCTCTTCACCACCGGCCCGTGCCAGCAGAGAAAGGTGATTCTTTATTTCGACGTGCAAGGGCATGGCCAACTCCTCAATGGCCAGCCGTAACCGTTCACGGCCCAGCTCAAAGGGATGGAAGCCGATCCGGCCGGCCAGTTTCAATTCCAGCAAGGGGGCACGCGCATCGGTCAGTCCGGCCAGCTTTGCCGTTATTTGTTCCTGGTACCGGGCCAAGGCGGAATCAGCATCTATTGCCCCGTCCAGATTGATAACCTCAACCAGCATCGGCCGGGGATCGGTTGGTCTGAATTCCATGGCATACCTGCCATCCGCAAGGGTCACAAAATAGTAGCCCTTATCATACTTTTCCTCGCCAAAGTTGACCCGCTCCGGAGCGCCGGGGTTGTAGGCGTAGGGCCTGCCGTCCGGGGTCTCGATCACGTATTGCTTGTGGCCGTGACCAAGGGCGACGTACCCGAACTTTTCGGCCAGGGGATGGGCCTCTTCGATCTTCATGTTGCCGATCTCAACCGGCGAATACTTCCAGATACCGACATGGAAAATCAGCAGATTATTGGCAGTGGTCACCGCCTCGCAGATGCGCTCGACATGGCTGCCGGCCTGGGCGCCGATATAGCCGAGGCCGTAGATATGCAGGCCGCCGATCTCAATATGGCCGCCCTCCCCGCTCTCTTTATTGAAGGCGGCAAAGCAATAGCCGCCCTCTGCGGTCCGGGCTGGCCGCAGCAGTCGGATATAGCCCATTTCAGAAAGGGCCTCCATCCACGAGATATTGTTGCGTCGATGGATCCAGTCATGATTGCCTTCGATGGCAATACAGGGAATGCCCGCTTCTTTCAGGGGCTGGAGGATTTCGATGGTTTTGGCAAAGGTCTTGGGCAGGATCTGGCCGGTGTGAAAGAGATCCCCGCCGATCAGGACAAAATCAACAGCCTCGCGGACAGCATCTCCGACAATACCCGCCAGACACCGAAAGAAATCCTGGTATCGTTCCGCTTCCCCTGAAGAGTTACGATAGGTCTTGCCCAGATGGATGTCAGCGGTGTGGATGAAGCGCATTTTATTCTTCAAAATCAATTCATTAACCTTAAAAAGACAATCCCGCTATAATGCAGATATCGCTCACCCCCATCCCCGCCCTGCTTCCAGAGGGAGAAGGGAGAAAACGCCCTCTCCTTTTGGAAGAGGGGTCGGGGTGAGGGTAAAGCCGCTCCCTGCAAGGCGTTGGTGCATATTACTGTATTCAAATGCAGTTTTTTAGAATTACATGTTCAAACTGTCACAATACAATATGATCGGAGGGAAAGAAATATCCGAAACTTGCCCACCCTCTTTTTATCAAACCATCACTTTTTTCTGTCCATATCGCTGATAATCAGGGTACAAGTTACAGCCAAAATCTGGCCATGAGCGGCGGGGACTTTATCGGGACAGGCTTCACCTCGGACTTGTTTGGTCTGAACTGGTCCTGCCTGCTGATCGGGTTACTCATCCTCGGCCTGAGCCTGCTTGCCACCAGGATCATTGACAGATAAACGGTCACGGTTAGTGGCAACACCTTAACTATTAAATATTATGAGACTTCATGGCACCTATGATGAAACTCTGGAAGCCTGAAATTATCTGTCTTACCTGGAGGTTATTATGAAGGTACTTGGTGTTTCCGGTTCACCCATTAAAAACAGCAATACCGATCGGGCCTTAAAAATTGTCCTTGAGGCCACCGGGATGAAGAGCGAATTTATAAAATTAAGTGACTATACGATTGGGCCGTGCGATGCCTGCCTGGGTTGCATCAAAACCAACAGGTGTATCAAAAAAGATGACGGGGTCATGCTCGCTGAAAAGACCTACAAGGCTAACGCCGTCATCATCGCCGGTTTTACGCCCTATTCTTCCCTGGATAGCCGCACCAAGGCGTATATGGAACGACTTTATCCTCTGCGACATCGCCATGGCTTGATGGCCGGCAAACCTGGCGGGGCCATTATTACCAGCGCCATTCCCCACGGACATGAAGGGATGCCGCCTGCTACTGCAATCGGCATTCAGGCCATCAAGGATTTCATGATAGAAGAAGGGATGAAGTTTATCGGCGGGGTGTCTTTATTGGGCAATGTGCCCTGTATCCGCTGTGGTCAGGATGGCCAGTGCCAGATGTCTGCTTTAAAAATGATCCATGGCCAGGATGTCACCCCGGAAAGCGTGGGCATCAATGATTTTGAAAACGACCCGAAGAAGGTCGCCGAGTTGCAGCAACTGGGAGAGGCAATCAGGAATTCCCTTTAGTAAGCAAAGGCAGTTCCCAGTTAATGGGTGATTTTGACTGATCCTGCAAATATGAATTTGCTTTGGAAAAATGCTTGTTGCCGAAAAAACCACGATGGGCGGACAAAGGGGACGGGTGAACCGACTGCAGGACCAGGTGACGCTTTCGATCAATAATCGCCCCTTTTTTCTGGGCATAACTGCCCCATAAGAGAAACACCAGCCCGGAATGTTCGCTGTTCAGCGTCTGAATAATTGCATCAGTGAAACGTTCCCACCCCTTTCCCTGGTGCGAAGCAGCCCTGTTCTGTTCCACGGTCAGCACACTGTTGAGCAGGAGCACGCCCTGCTCGGCCCAACTGATGAGACATCCATGGCCTGCCGGAGGGATGCCAAGATCCGCATGAATTTCCTGAAAAATATTTTTAAGCGATGGAGGAGGCGCCACCCCCGGCATGACTGAAAAACACAAGCCGTGTGCCTGTCCCGGACCGTGATACGGGTCCTGCCCGATTATCACAACTTTCACGTCCTCAAAAGGGAGCAGGTTCATGGCATTAAAAATATTTTTCCCTTCCGGGTAAATGATCTTTCCGGCCCGTTTCTCCTGGATCAGGAACTGTCGGAGGTTTTGCATATACTCTTGCTCAAATTCACCTCCGATCCGACTCTTCCAGGAAGGTATTAACTGAACTCGATCTTGTATCTCAGACATTGGACAACACCTTTGTGTGATTATATTCCGACGCCATTATCTGTTTTCCCTCCCTGTTTGCGTCAGCACAGATCGCGCAGATGTGTACCACATCACCTGGCTGCACAAACGGGGATGTGCCATATTCAAACAACCGTTTATCGTTCATAGGACGATGTTTTGATCTTCCACGCTCAAATGCTCCAACATTTCCTAACCTTCACCCACTGCCATCCCTCCGGCGCCTCATACGGCACGTCCTCCGGTTTAATCTCCGGCAGGGGTTTGGGCACTTTGATCTTCCCGTCCTTCACTAACTGCTACTTCTTCGTCTCGATTTCTTGCAAAAGTTTGCTGGCGGGCTGATCGTTCGGATCTTGTGGTACCAGCTTGCCCTGCATAGCCAGGGTCAAAATCAGCTCACGCAGTTTCTTGATACCGCCGGGCGTGGCAAAGGCAGTGTCGAAGTGTTTCTCCATCAACTCCCCGGTTCCTTTATGTGTGACTGTCTCCCGTAGAGGCGAGATGCACTTTACCATATTTGGTCAGGCGGTACTTTTGCAGACGGCTGGTGGGTTTATCGGGGAAAGTGTATTCAATCAGCGCCTGCTGTAGCAGTTCCTTGATGGTCCGCTTGAAGGCTCCTGTCTTGGTCTCCAGCCCGAGCAGATGCATCAGTTCGGCGGCAGATAAAGGCGTATCCGACAACGCCAGCAGCACTGTTTCTGACTGGGCCCCTGACTGGGCCCCTGACTGGGCCCCCGACTCGGACCGAGCGGTACTGCCGGACCTGGAGCCGGATTGCTGTTTGTCGAGAACCTGTGGATCTGCGAGGAATATGGTGAAGCGTAAGCGCATACCGATTTCCTGAACCAATGGTTCCGGCAAGCCCATTTCCCGGCTTTGGTACAGGATGTTGCACACGCCGCTGCCCCATTGTTCAATCAGCTTCAGTTCACGGAAGACGCGGGCAATGACGGGATTGCGGATCTTGGAAACTCCACTCTTCATATCCTCAATGGTCATCCCTGGTAACAGGATGCCGGGATTTTCGACCTCGATGCGGTCGTCAAAGAAAGCGATGCGGATCGGGGCACCGCGCTGGGAATAATCGGTATGGACCAGGGCATTAATGACCACTTCGCGCAAAACCGAGAGGGGAATGCTCCAGACATCCTTGCGCTGAATTTCGGAAAAATCGGCCCCGCGCATAGCGTGTTTTTTCAGAAACAACATGATACTTTCCACTGTCTGGGGCAGCGGTTCGTCCAGTTCGATGTGGTCGAAGATGTCGGTCTTGTCGTGGCCGATGAAACGCCCGCACTGCACCCAGGCGTCGGGAAAATGAAAGATGCGCTCCCTGCCGAACAGGATCATCGCCCCTTTGGTGGGCACCAGACGCCCCTGTTCACTCCGGAGCAACTTGAGCGTGATTAACTCCTGCTCGTCAAGTTCGCGTTTTCCTGCAAATGCTCTGCGGGCGGCTTTGAGGTCTAAATCGTCTCCGGAAAGTTCCGGAAGTGGCATTTCGTCAAACGAAACGCCCTCGGCAGAACGTCGCAGTTCGCCAATCAGTTCGCGGTCTGCCTGCCGATTGGTGGAGCCAAGCCGAACATAGACACCATTTTCCTGGCCTTCAGAACGTAGATAATGGGGCCGCGAGTTGCTGGGGAAAACTTCAACAATCAGCAAGGTTCTGTTGTCCACTGTGGTCATTTCAATATTGGGAACCAAGCGGGGACTGATAGAATCAGCAATCAGACTGCATAGCCGTTCCTCATCGTCGAGCGGAAAGTCGACACCGATCACCTGTCGAGTTTTGTCTTCTACCCCGATAATCAGCTTGCCTCCTGCTGTATTGGCAAAGGCGACAAGGGTCTTCAGCAGCCCTTTGGGAGATGACAGATCTCGCTTGAATTCCAGAGTTTTCCCTTCGTTGAGGGTGAGCAAGGTTTCACCGTTCATAAAGCACCGCCCAATGCCACCATCAACTCGGCCTTCAACGTGTTCTGGGCCGTTTCAAGTTGGCGAGTGATTTCCAGATACTCCTGCATCAGTTCCTCCGGGTTACGGTAGTTTACTTCGACTTCATGGGGATTCTTGCAGTCGAGGTGGTCGTTACGCGCCACGATCTCATGGGCCGAGACCTTCCAGGCGCATTCGGTGGTATGCCCTTTTCTGAAAACAACGGAGCAATTCTTTGCGTAACGCTCTGGACTTGAATGAATTTCCCCCACCATTAAAAGCCAAGGTCGGACTTGACCCTTTTTTCTTTTGAGATGGCCTGCGTTAATCATTCAGGATCTCCCAATGGCCGCTCTTGCGTGAGCCAACCCTTTTGAGTCGTTCCAACTTGCACAATTCCCGGATAGCCCGTTCTATAGTGCTTTCTGATTTTTCGAGTTTGGCGGCTAACTCAGAGACAGTCAGGGCGTTATTTGAGACCAGCAGGTCAAAAACCTTTCCCGTCATTTTTCCCGTCATTTTTCCCGTCATTTTTCCCGGCGTTACCCCGCCATCATCCTTCATGGAACCCCATGTCATTTCCAGCCGGGTCTGGTCATACGGTTCAAAAGAATCAAAGAGCCGTATCGTGCCGCCTTCTATTTCCCAGCCCTGGCGGATCTTGGGCAAGCCGGACCCGGCGCGCTCACCCAGATTGATCATCAAAAACATCTGGTGAAGCGTTCGATTGCGGCAATCACTTTCCCCGCCGCGTAGGGCCTGTTCTGGCGGCACGCGCATCATCCCCGGATTACGAAAGATAAAACCTGCTGGGTCTTTTATCACCAGAATCGAAGCCCGACCTGAATAGTCGGCATGAACAAGGGCATTTGTCAATCAGCTTTAAAAAATGACCCCCTGTCAGCGTCCAAAAATGACCCCCCGAAAGTCAAAAAAAGAAGTGCAATTTTTCCTCGAAATTTAAGATTAGCAACCAAGTGAGCTGAGTTTTTTCTCCTGCGAGAATGGGC
>CAITDH010000175.1 GCA_903891045.1 uncultured Desulfobulbaceae bacterium
TACAAGGAGCCGTTCCCGGAAATTTAAACGACAAAATGGCCCTACCTGTTTTCAGGGAGGGCCTTTTTGATTTAAGCTAATCCTTCAACAAGAGGGATCTTCACCCGATACCCCTCACCCCAACCCTCCTGAAGGAGAGGGAGCTAACTGCAAAAACCAACCAAACATTAATCTCTTCCACCGGTCTTTTAGTATTTCAATCCCACCCGTTCACGCACCAGATCGAGAGTCACCATGGCCTTGGCGCGCGCCTTATCGGCTCCCCTTTTCAAGATCGCCCGCAACATGGCAGGATCAGCAAGGAATTCAGCCTTTTTCCGCCGCGCCTCGGCGAAGTAATCACTGATCAGATCCAGCAGTTCCAGTTTGATATACCCATAGGCCGCGCCACCATTCACGTAGAGATCACGCACCTCCTGCAATCGTTCCGGTGTGGCAAAGAGTTTCAACATGGCAAAAAGATTACATTTGTCTGGATCCTTAGGGTCCTCCACCGGCGTAGCATCGGTCTCAATGGCCATGACCCTTTTCTTCAGGGCCTTTCCTTCCAGAAAGATCGGGATGGTATTGCCATAGGACTTGGACATCTTCCGCCCGTCCAAGCCAGGAACAATGGCTGTTGTCTTGTTAATGGCCGGTTCCGGTACGACAAAGGTCTCGCTAAAGAGATGGTTAAACTTCTGGGCCAGGTCACGGGCCACCTCCAGATGTTGTTTCTGGTCCTGCCCGACCGGGACCTGATCTGCCTGATAGAGCAGGATATCAGCGGCCATAAGCACAGGATAGGAAAAAAGTCCATGACTGGGCTCAATGCCATTGGCCACTTTATCTTTATAAGAATGACAACGCTCAATCAGGCCCATAGGCGCAATAGTGGAGAGTATCCAGGTCAGTTCACACACCTCCGGCACATCCGACTGCACCCAGAAGGTACAGCGTTCAGGATCAAGCCCCAGGGCCAGAAAATCAGCGGCGGCCTCAAGGGTGCCGGTCGCAAGACGATTACGGTCATGAACCGAGGTCATGGCATGCAGATCAACGATAAAGACATACAGATCGGAGCTCTCCATCTGCGAGATCATCGTCTGCATCATGCCAAAGTAGTTACCGATATGAAGCTGGCCGGACGGCTGGATTCCAGATAAAATTTTCATAATAATCAATAGAGGCAAAAAAGATTAAGGCAAGAACTTCAGAAACATTAAGCCCGGCCATCATACCGTGAAAACAAAAAAAAGGGGAGTGAGAAAAACCTCTTTTCTCACTCCCCTTTTTTACAGTACTTATTACAGAACTACCTTTTTATTTTTTGTCGTCTTTGACCTCTTCAAAGTCAGCATCAACCACATCGTCATCTTTTGGGGCAGCACCTGCGCCGCCACCGGCTGCATGATCCGCGCCAGCCCCATGCTGGGAGGCCTGGGCATACATGAGTTCAGCCAGCTTATGCGAAGCTGTGGTCAGCGCCTCAACGGCACTCTTCAGAGCATCAATATCATCACCACCGGCGGCCGCCTTTACCTTCTCCATCTCTTTTTCGACATTGGCCTTGGTCTCGGCATCGACCTTGTCACCAAGCTCTTTGAGACTCTTCTGGGTCGCATGAATCATGGCATCGGCGTTATTACGGGTATCAACCAGCTCCCGCCTTTTATGATCCTCCTCGGCATGCAACTCGGCATCCCGGGTCATCTTCTCGATATCATCCTTGGAAAGCCCCGAAGAGGCGGTAATACGGATGGACTGTTCCTTGCCGGTTCCCAGGTCTTTGGCGGAGACATGGAGGATACCATTGGCATCAAGATCAAAGGAGACCTCTATCTGCGGAACCCCACGTTGGGCCATGGGGATATCCGACAACTCAAAACGACCGATTGTCTTGTTATCCTGGGCCATCTCCCGCTCACCCTGCAGGACATGGATGGATACCGCCGGCTGATTATCAGCAGCCGTCGAGAAGACCTGGCTCTTCTTGGTAGGGATGGTGGTATTTTTCTCGATCAATTTGGTGGACACCCCGCCCAGGGTCTCGATGCCAAGGGAGAGAGGAGTCACATCCAGCAGCAACACGTCCTTCACATCCCCGCCCAGAACACCGCCCTGAATAGCCGCACCGATGGCCACAACCTCATCAGGGTTCACGCCCTTATGCGGCTCTTTACCAAAGATCTCCTTGACCTTGGCCTGAACCTTGGGCATACGGGTCATGCCGCCAACCAGGATAATCTCATCGATATCCTTAGCCGTCAGTCCGGCATCTTTCAATGCCGTCCGGCAGGGAGCCACGGTGCGCTCAATCAGATCATCAACCAGACTCTCCAGTTTAGCCCGGCTCAGTTTGATATTCAGATGCTTTGGCCCGGAGGCATCAGCGGTAATAAAGGGCAGATTGATATCAGTCTCCATGGTGGTGGAGAGTTCCATCTTGGCCTTTTCCGCCTCTTCTTTCAGGCGCTGGAGGGCCATTTTGTCCTTGCGCAGATCAATACCCTGACTACGATTGAACTCATCAGCCAGCCAGTTGACAATCCGCATATCAAAATCTTCACCGCCAAGGAAGGTATCCCCATTGGTCGATTTTACCTCAAAGACGCCGTCGCCGATCTCCAAAACAGAGACGTCAAAGGTGCCGCCGCCAAGATCAAAGACCGCAATTTTTTCCTCACCTTTTTTGTCAAGACCATAGGCAAGAGAGGCGGCAGTCGGCTCGTTGATGATCCGCAGTACATTCAGACCGGCGATCTTACCGGCATCCTTGGTGGCCTGCCGCTGGGCATCGTTGAAATAGGCAGGGACAGTGACCACGGCATCCGTGACCTCTTCTCCCAGATACTCCTCAGCAGTCTTCTTCATCTTGCCAAGAATCATGGCTGAAACCTCGGCCGGGGTATAGTTCTTGCCATCCACCTCGATGCTTGCCGCCCCGCCTTTGCCGGACACGATCTTGAACGGACTGATTTCGACAGATTTTTTCACTTCCGCATCGTTAAAATTACGGCCAATCAAGCGTTTGACCGCATACAGGGTCCGCTCGGGATTAGTGACGGCCTGACGCTTGGCAACCTGCCCGACAATCCGTTCATTATTATCACTGAAGGCCACAATCGAAGGGGTTGTCCGGTTACCCTCGACATTAGCAATTACCTTGGGATCGCCACCTTCCATAATGGCCACGCATGAGTTGGTCGTTCCCAGATCTATTCCAATTATCTTTCCCATGATAGTATCTCTCCTTGTTTCAAGATATAAAAAGAGGTCATTTTGTTCTGTTTACTCAAATAACCTTTGTTGTCAATTTCACAAATTGCCCTTGATTCCAGCACAAGGCCCTCATCTCTCAGGCAGAATTTATAATGTGCATTATCCTGTTTTTGTCAAGAGAAGTGCACATCCTTTCCCGGTTCAAATATAAATCAGGACCCGGCCTTGCCTGATGAGACAATCACCTTGGCAACACGCAGCAGACGGTCTTTATAATAATAACCTTTTTCAAACTCGGCCAGCACATGACTAGCCGGAACGACATCACTGGCCTCCATGACCAGGGCCTCCTGAACATTTGGATCAAATGGCTGGCCAACACTGGCGACAGACTTTACCTCAAACTTCTCTAATGTCGCCAACAGGCTTTTCAAGGTAAGCTGCACGCCTTCCAGCAGGGCCGCCAGATTCTGCTCCGCAGCAACTCCAGTCACCACACCCTGGGCAAGCGCTCGTTCCAGATTATCAACAACGGGCAGAATCTCTCGCAAAACCGACTCGCCGGCGTACTTCATGGCCGCATTGCGATCCCGCTCCATCCGTTTTTTATAATTGTCAAAATCAGCAGCGGCCCGCAACATCTTATCGCGAAATCCAGCTATTTCTTCCTGGGCCGCAATCAGCTTGGCCTCAACAGTCACCCCCGCATCCTCAGCGGCTTCCGTTTCTGATTCTTCAGATGCGTGCTGTCCCATCTTTTCCAGAACCTCTTCCTTCTCTTGCTCTTTTTCCACCTGCTCCTCCAATTTCTGACATAACAAGACGCACACAACCACACACCAACATCCAGTGCTTCATGAACGCCTGTTTTTATTGATTTACAACGCGTAACGAACAATAAGTAGCCCCATTTTCATTGTCAAGACAGGAAAGAGACGAACATCTCCTGTTACCATTTCTTATTCTTCCTTCTACAAACCCCACCCCAGCCCCGCAGTGGAACACTGCAAAACCGTCCCACGCAAATACCTGACACCTCCACATTGCAGCTCCCTTGAAATTTGCGATAAAAGACAATATAGTGCTCTGACATGTCAAAGATATCTTCCCTGCAATTTTACTGGAGCAGCAATATGGAATTTGAACCTAAATGGATAGCCTGGGAGATAACCAGACGATGCAACCTGAAATGCGTCCACTGTCGATCTTCCTCAACATTTGAAGCGGATGATCACCCTGACTTCCCTTTCACTGAGGCCACCCGCATCCTCGACGATATCGTTTCGTATGCCAACCCGGTTGTTGTGCTCTCCGGCGGAGAACCACTGTTGCGCAAAGATGTCTTTGAAATCGCCAGGTATGGCACAGACAAAGGCCTGCGCATGTGTCTCGCCACCAATGGCACCCTGGTGACCCAGGATATCTGCGATCAAATCAAGGGTGCCGACATTAAAATGGTATCGCTTAGTCTGGACGGGGCCAAGGCCGAGACCCACGACAATTTCAGGAATCAGGCAGGCGCCTTTGCCGGAACCATGAATGCCATCCGCCTCTTTAATGAGAACAAGATTCCTTTCCTGATCAACTCCTCCTTTACCGCCCGTAACCGGGAAGAAATTCCGGAAATCTATAAACTGGTCAAATCCCTTGGCGCCTCAGCCTGGTACATGTTCATGATCGTGCCCACCGGCCGCGGTGAGGATATCATGGACGAACTGATCCCGGAAAAGATGTATGACGAGATCCTGGAATGGCATTACCAGGTGGAAAAAGAAGAGAACGAACTGCTGATGCGCCCGACCTGCGCGCCTCACTACTACCGAATCGTTAGACAGAAGGCTAAAGAAGAGGGGAGCCATTTCAAACGGCGCAATCTGAAATTTTCAACAGGCGGCTCCAAAGGCTGTCTGGCCGGCCAGCTCATCTGCCTGATTGACGTGGACGAAAACATTCTGCCCTGCAGCTATTTCCCCAAGTCTGCCGGCAACCTCAAAGAACTCTCCTTCAAAGAGATCTGGGAAGATTCAAGCCTGTTCCATGAACTGCGCGACTTCAAGGGCTACAAAGATAACTGCGGGCGTTGCGAATATGTCAATGTCTGCGGCGGCTGCCGGGCACGGGCCTACGCCATGACCGGCGACTATCTGGCCCAGGAACCTTTTTGCAGTTATGTGCCTGGGAAAAAAATTCCCATTGAAATTTAATGATTTGTTCATCGCCCTTGGCAAGTAACAAATCTTTCACCCATCAACTTTCACCTTATAACTCAATCATGAATGATACCTTCCTCAAGGCCTGCCGCGGTGAAAAAACCAGCTATACCCCCATCTGGATGATGCGCCAGGCCGGACGTTACCTCCCTGAATATCAAAAGGTTCGCGGCAACGTCACCTTCCTTGAACTGTGCAAATCGCCGGAGCTGTGCGTGGAGGTGACCCTGCAACCCGTTGACATCCTGGGTGTGGACGCAGCGATCCTTTTTTCCGACATTCTCATCCCCATGGAGGCCATGGGCGCTCCCCTCACCTTCTCTGAGGGCCATGGCCCCATCTTCTCCGAACCCATCCGCAACCAGGCCGCCCTTGACCGACTCATTGTGCCGGACCCGGACATCCACACCGGTTTTGTCATGGAGACCATCCGTCTCCTGCGCAAGGAGCTGAAGGTGCCCCTGATTGGTTTTTCCGGCGCGCCCTTCACCCTGGCCACCTATCTGATCGAAGGCGGTTCCTCCAAGGTCTTTTGGGAGACCAAGAAGATGATGTTCACCGAGCCCAAGCTCTTCCATAACCTGATGGAGAAGATCACCGAATGCACCAGCCTTTACCTCCTGGCCCAGGCACGGGCCGGCGCTCAGGCCCTGCAGATCTTTGATTCCTGGGCGGGAGTCCTGGCTCCCTGCGATTTTGAAGAATTCGCCCTGCCCTATGTGCAACGGATCATCCGCGACCTGCAACCAACCGGCCTGCCTATCATCTATTTTGCCAATAACGGTGCAACCCTGCTTGAGCTTTCCGTTCAATCAGGCGCCGACGTCCTGGGACTGGACTGGCGGATCAACATTGGCGATGCCATTAAACAGGTGGGAAACAAGGCAGTCCAGGGCAACATTGACCCCTTTGCCCTGATGCTGCCCAAAGACAAACTGCGCCAGCGCATCCAGAACCTGCTCAATGGCGCCAAAGACGCCCATGGCCATATCTTCAACCTGGGCCATGGCATCCACCAGTTTACCCCGCCGGATCAGGCTAGAATTGCTATTGATGCCGTCCATGAACTGAGCGCCCGATAAGAAAGGACATTTTAAGCACAACGATATGAGCGAACCGATTCCCTCCATAGCCCAATGTCTGGCCTTGATGGATCGGTATGCCATGTTCGACAATATCCGAGCCCATTCCCTGACCGTGGCCAGGGTAGCTGAAGCGCTGTTGACTGGTATGGCGGAAACAAGGGTATCCGGCACGAACGTGCCGGATACAGATCTGGTACTGGCAGGGGCCCTGCTCCATGACATTGCCAAGACGCCCTGCCTAGAAAACAAATGCGACCATGCAAAAAAAGGCCGTGATATCTGCCTGGAACTTGGCTATCCGGCCATTGGCGAGATCGTCAGGGAACATGTGGTACTCAAGGATTTCTCAATCGAGCGTTACGCTCAAGGGATCTTTTTTGCCAAAGAAATTGTCTATTATGCCGACAAACGAGTCCGCCATGACAGCATTGTCTCCTTGCATGAACGGATGGCCTATATCATTGAACGTTATGGCAACCAAGACAATTTTCGCCACCAACAGATTGAAGAAAATTTTCAACGCTGCCGAATTCTCGAACAGCATCTCTTCTCCCATATAAACTTTGCCGCGTCTGAGTTGGCAGGCAAAGTTGCAACAGACAAGACACCCCACGATTTAAACTTGGCAACACGGGAATAATCACGCATTGGCGACCAAGGCCATCAATAAAATGCCAACCATCATCTGTGTAAAAAATGATTTAGCCTGAGGTTACGGGCAGGCGGATAATGAAAGTAGCCCCTTGTCCTGGTTCCGACTCAACATTCAGAGTACCGCCATGCTTGGTGACGACTACATCCCGGGCAATGGCCAGTCCCTGCCCAGTTCCCTTACCTACTTCCTTAGTGGTAAAGAAGGGATCAAAGACCTTACTGAGAATATCCCCTGGAATGCCGCATCCTGTGTCCTGAAGCCGAACCTCCACCTGCCCCGCGACCTGCCGGGTGGAAATGGTGATGCACCCCTTTTCCCCATTGGGATTCTCGCCCAGTTGGGTGGCAATGGCATGGGCGGCGTTGACCAACAGGTTGAGAAAGACCTGCCCCATCTCATCGGAGAGGCAGGGAACCTGGGGCAGGTCATCAGCAAAATCTGTTTCCATGTCAGCCAAATACTTCCATTCATTGCGGGAGACGATCAGGGTGGTATTGATCAGATCGTTCAGGGAAAGCGGGATCTTTTCCTTGCTGCCGGGATGAGAGAACTCCTTCATGGCCCGGACAATGGTTGAAATGCGATGCACGCCGTCCTTGGACTGGGCAATAGCCAGAGGAAATTCCTGGGCAAGATAATCCCAGTCCGCAGCCTCCAGGGTCTCTTCTACCTCCTGAATTAACACAGGGGTTACAGAGTGATCTTTTTCTGCAACCAACAGTCGTTGATACGCACCCATCAGCGTGGCGATATCTTTGAATCCATCCTCGAGAAAATCAATATTGGTGCCGACATATTGGGTTGGGGTATTAATTTCATGGGCAATACCCGCGGCCAACTGGCCGACAGACTCCAGCTTCTGGGCATGAAGCAGTTGCGACTGAAGTTGCTGTTGCTCTTTTTCAGCCTCTTTTTGGGCCGTTATATCCCGGAAGTCCTCTATAATCCCTTTTAATTCGCCGGTGCCATTGTAAAAAGGGGTGGCCACCATGAGGCAGATGAATAGGGTTCCATCTGACCTACGTTTTTCGATTTCATACTCTATTGGCCCAGCTCCATTGCAGATCAGGTGCAGTGGACAGTTGTCGGTATGGCAAGCTTGACCGGGAAAAATCTCATGGCACTTTTTGCCAATCAATTGATCTATGGGGAGATTAACAAGACTAGCAAAGGTGCTGTTAGCGTTAATGATCTTCCCATCCAAGTTAATCACTCGCATCGCACCAGCCGAACTATTAAGGATTTGTGTTAGTTCAGAATACGAATCTTTGAGAGTCATTTCAATCCGTTTGCGCTGGGCAAGCTCACGATCGAGATCGGTCTTGGCATACCGCAGACGCTGATTCAGTTTGAAAAAATAGAGCTGGACGCCACCACCCAGCACAAGAAACAGACAGATACCCACCAACCAGGGCCAGTATTGATGCAGCATCTGCGACCAAGTGACATGCTCAACAATATCATAGGGGTCAAACTTGATTTTTTTCAGACAGTCATGCACCGTCTGATAATCCAGGGGAATGGTCCAGCCCATTAATTTTGCGGCCTTGGCGGCTTCATCTGTCGGCTCCATCTGAAGCAAGGCAATGACCATCTCGCGGGCATGCTCCTCATCGGTATGACTGACCTTGGCAAAAGGCCATTCCGGGTAAAGGGTCGTAGTATAGAGATGCGGAAAGCCGGAAGATGTTTGTGATTTTTCGTCAAGTACCCGAAATTGGTCCATCCTGATCTTTCCTTCCTGGGCCATCTGCTCCAGGGTGCTTGTTCGTACTGTCCCACCATCAACAGTTTTATTCAGCACGGCCATGACCACCGCATCGTGGGTCCCGCCAAAAAGAAGCTCTTTAAAGTCCTTATAGGGATCAATCTTGTTATCGAGCAGATAACGCCAGGCCATCTGCCAGCCACCAAACGATTTATTATCAGCCGCCATAAACCGTTTCCCCTTCAGATCTTTGACGGACTGGATATCATCACGATCTCTGCGACAAAAAAGAACCCCGCCAAATTTAGTCAGTCCCAGACCAACCATATTAGTTTTCATGGTAGCGATTCGCGTATTGCCGTAGTGGGATTCCAAACTGACATACATGGAGGAGTTGGTGATAGTAAAATCAACCTGCTGGTCTTTCACCGCCTTGCTCATTTCATCAAAATCCAGAGGCACAATGGTAAATGAGTGGCCGGGGATTTTCCGGGTCAGATATTCGGCAGTCGCGCTCCATTGTTGCAGGCACTTGTCTTTACCGCGCAGGGCCAGGATACCGATCTTGATCTTGACCGGATCTGTTTGCTCCACTGTTTCGGCAATAGAGGAAAGGGGGAAGAACAAAAAATAAAGAGAGAAAGTCACAAGAAAAAAGCCAAATAACGAGGAAACAGGGAAATGCTGATTTTTCATATCCATCTCAATTTTTAAGGTACGCTCACATCAACTCTGTAAATTATCTCTTTTTTGGCACGTTCCGATATTACAGCTATTTTCCGGGTCTTCGCTTACCTGAACAAAGACTGAGAGCTTTTTCCCTTTTAATCTTCAACACTACCTATACGCACACAAATAGGTTCTTGAATCCCAACCTGTTTGGAAAAGTTATCCAGCCCTTGCAGAATAGGCCAGGTCACAACCTGGCCGCGGGGAATGATCAGGACACCATTATTGGCAAAGACATCTTCCTCGGCCACCATGCCCGTCTGAATATCCTTCACCTTGAGATTAACAACCCGCCCCTGCACTGTTTTGATCTTTATTCCTTCCAGGGCATCCAGTATCTCTTGATTATAGACGCCCGACATTCTTTTCATTCTCTGCAAAATAGCATTTTGACTCAACCCCTGATAACTGAGCAGGTCATAGTCAATGGCCACCTTCAACATCTGGGCCCCCCGACAAGCCTCCTCATCAACAGAGGAAACAGTCTCATTTTCATACTCATCCATACGATGCAACTGCATGCCAATCATAGCGGCAACAACCTCCATCCGGGGGATATGGGTAAAAAGTTTTCGTCCAACCTCAGGATGCTGCTCATACATCTGACGCTCATCTGGACTGAGCTCAACTCCAGCATACAGTTTATGCAAGATATCTGTTGGCAACGTGATACAGCCAACCTGAGACATCAGGGCGGCAATCTCATACTGCCAGGAGTTGGCCAGTTGCAGTTTTTCACAAAGGCGCGCCACCAGATCCTTGATCCTTGATCCGGCACCGAAGACCGTAGCATTGGCTTGGCTGAGTAATTCACTCATCACCTTCATGCTCCCTTTCAAGGTATCATTCAGCAACTCCTTCTCGGCGGTGAGGAGTTTATGTTGTCTCACACCCAAGGCCAGTGCGGTGGCAAGGGTTGCTGTCGAACAGGGTTTGTTCAAAAAACGAAAGATCTGACCACTATTGGCCGCCGCAACTGCCGTCTCCTGATCCGCATTGCCAGTCAGCATAATGCGCACTGTATCCGGGTACATATCTTTAACCCGGGACAACAGTTGTACACCGTCCATCCCTGGCATCCGCATATCTGAGACAATAAGGGTAAAAGGGCCGCAGTTTTTCAAGGCCTCCAGGGCTTCCTCCCCGCTCTGGGCGGTCTTGATCTCAAAACGATTCCGCAACTGTCGCTGAATGGATTCAAGGACATTGGGCTCATCATCGACCAGAAGAATTTTTTCGCTCTTTTCGCTCATCTGTTTTTATTCCTGACTCAAGATTTCAGCACAGATTGTTCGCCACCCATCAATTTTCCCGGCAAGACCCATCTTTTCCAAATATTCATAATCAAGAGGGGAAAACACGCCAATAATTTCCTTTGGCCGTAGCTCATAATAAATCGCGTTTGCCGCATGCACCGCCAAGGCGGGATTAAAAGAATTGTCAGGGTATTCTATTATGCGGTGGTGAAAGCCAATGGCCTCAACCACTGGCCCAGACAGGCCCCACAGTCCGATCAGATAGGCGCCGGCCGCATCATGGCCTGCATGCAAGACCTCTTTCTCAGCCTCATACAGCGACACCTCTTGTTGCCGGGCCAGAGTCACCACCCGATCATAGCTTTCCGACATTTTAGAGGCAAAAACAAGTTTCCCGACATCATGGAGAATCCCGGCAATAAAACTGTGATCAATAATCGCTTTGTCATTAGTCTCGGCAAGGGCAATTTTTTTGGCACAGGCGCCAACTGCCATAGAATGCGCCCAAAGCTTATTCAAACAAAAGAGCTTACTCTCACTCTTCATCTCTGAAAAAATCTGCATCCCGAGAACAATCCCCTTGATTGTCTCCAAGCCGAGCAGACCCACCGCACGGGCCGGACTCTCAACCCGCTGAAAAAGTCCAAAAAATGCGGAATTCACCAAATGCAAGACCTTGGCGCTCATGGCCATATCTTCTTCAATAATCGCCGCCACATCGGCAACTGACGACTCAGAGCAGACCAGGGCCCTCTGTAAACGATCATAGACTTCCGGCAGACTGGGCAGACTTTCAATCCCGGAGATTATCTCTTTCAGCTTTTCATCCACAATCAATGTATGCAAGGCACTTGCCCGCAGCAATACCGACTTCAATAATTCAGGATCACTGGGTTTTTCCAGAAACTGATGAACAACCCCCACTGTTCGTAAAATGGCGTCCTCGTCTGCCTGCCCTGTCAACATAATCCTGATGGTACAGGGATAAAGAGACTGAACCATTTTTAAAAAAGCAGCGCCATCCATTCCAGGCATCCGCATATCGGAAACCACGGCAGCAAACTCAGCCCCCTCCATTATTTCCAGGGCTTCTCTGCCACTTTCGGCAAACTGGAGATCAAAATCTTCGCGGAGAGGGCGAAGCACCCGACGAATACCGGACAGGATATTCGGATCATCATCCACAAAAAGAATACGTCTTTTAGTCATCCAATCACCCCAGCACGTCAAAGGAACAGAAAATGAGTGAATTCAGAAATGCGACAGCATCCCTATCTCTTTATTGACACATTATTTCCAAATATTCGCGATAAGTCTTCCCAACATTGTTTATGGTTATGCTTTCTGCCGAAAGTTTTCCATACATTCTCAGATCTTTCTTTTATCAATAACCCGCTGGCCCTTTCCTTCAAAGCGTTCCAGCGTCTTCTCTTCCACCAGCTTCACCGCTACCCCGATACCGAGCTCTGAGGCCAGCCGGGACTTGATGGTGTCAATGAGGGCGCCTTGTTTCTTCATCTCATCGAAGAAATAAGATTCCTTGACCTCCACCATAACCGTGGCCTTGTCCTGATGATTCTCGCGCTCAACCACAATCCGATAATGGGGTGCGGTGCCATCAATATCTAAGAGCACCGACTCGATCTGGGTGGGGAAGACATTGACCCCTTTGATGATCAGCATATCATCGGTGCGGCCCAGGATCCGGTTCATTCGGGTAAAGGTACGGCCACAGGGGCAGGGTTCCGGCAGCAGACGAGTCAGATCACGGGTGCGGTAGCGAATGACCGGAAAGGCCTCCTTGGTAAGCGTTGTGATCACCAGTTCGCCAATCTCACCGGGCTTGACCGGTTCCAGGGTCTCGGGGTCCAGGACCTCCACCAGAAAATGATCTTCATTGATGTGCAAGCCGTTACACTCCTGACACTCGCCGGCAACCCCCGGCCCCATCACCTCGGAAAGGCCATAATTATCAGTGGACTGAATGCCCAGCTTTTCATTGATCTCCCTCCGCATGGCCTCAGACCAGGGTTCGGCCCCGAAGAGGCCAAATTTGAGCGACAGACCGCTGGGGTTGATCCCCATATCGAGCATCACATCGGCGATATTGAGGGCATAGGAGGGGGTGCAGACCAAGGCCGTAGTCTTGAAGTCCTGCATGATCTGGATCTGCCGCTTGGTATTGCCCGAAGAAATGGGAATAACCGAAGCACCCAGCCGTTCAGCCCCGTAGTGCAGACCAAAGCCCCCGGTAAAAAGACCATAGCCGAAGGCAATCTGGATCACATCATCGGCAGTCAGCCCGGCCGCGCACAGGATCCTGGCCACCAGGTCGGACCAGTTTTTGATGTCGTTGCGGGTATAGCCGACCACGGTGGCCATGCCGGTGGTTCCCGATGACGAATGGATGCGAACCACCTCGCGCAGGGGCACGGCAAACATGCCGTAGGGGTAGTTGTCCCGCAAATCCTGCTTCATGGTAAAGGGCAGCTTGTGGATATCCGCCAGGGAGTCGAAACTGTCAAAGTCCAGCTTCATCTCCCGAAACTTCTGCCGGTAGAAGGGGACATGGGTCCCCACCCGGTAGAGGGTTGACTGCAGACGTTCCAGCTGTAACTGCTCCAGGTCAGCCCTGGACATACACTCTTGTTCCGGTTGCCAGTACATGATTATTGTTTCCTTAGGTATACGATAAAAGGCTGAAGGATATTAGGTCACTGTTCTGCCTGCCCTTCAGGTTTCGGTCTATTTCCCTTCAATCTCTCTATTTTTCATTGATCTTCTCCCGTCCCAGATAGGCCCGCTGGACATCATGATTGTTCAGCAGATCATCGGCCGGTCCCTGCAGGATCACCTTACCGGTCTCAAGGACATAGCCCCGGTCGGCAATGGCCAGAGCGGCCCTGGCGTTCTGTTCCACCAGGAGCACGGTATTGCCCTCATCCCGCAGCCGGACGATAATCTGGAAGATCTCCTTGACGATCAGCGGCGCCAGGCCGGTGGACGGCTCATCCATCATCACCAGCTTCGGTCTGGACATGAGTGCCCGGCCCATGGCCAGCATCTGCTGTTCGCCGCCGGACAAGGTTCCTGCCAACTGCTCTTTGCGATCCCGGAGTACGGGAAAAAGCGCATACTGATGATCCAGCAGCTCTTCTATCACCTGCCTGCCCTCTTTCTGCAGGACATGGGCCCCGAGGATGAGATTATCCTCGACACTCATGGTGGCAAAGACCTGCCTCCCCTCGGGGACCATGACGCAGCCAAGGGCGGGAATCTTCTCTGCCGACAGGGCGCAAAGGTTCTGGCCCCGGAAGACAATCTCGCCGGCCCGGGCCTTGACCAGACCGGCAATGGTGGCCAGCAGGGTGGTCTTGCCAGCGCCATTGGCCCCGATAATGGTGACGATCTCGCCACTATCGACATGCATGGAAACATGCTTGAGCGCCTTGATCTTGCCGTATCCCGACTCCAGATTGCGAATTTTAAGCATTTGCAGGCATATCTAATAAAGAGGTAAAAAGTTTCTATTCACCAAGATAGATCTTGATCACTTCCGAA
This sequence comes from uncultured Desulfobulbaceae bacterium, assembly GCA_903891045.1. Taxonomy (GTDB): domain Bacteria; phylum Desulfobacterota; class Desulfobulbia; order Desulfobulbales; family Desulfocapsaceae; genus UBA2270. The sequence continues at coordinate 14,406 of CAITDH010000175.1, forward strand.
TTCTGCTGGATGGCAGGTGGAAGATCTTCCGCTATTTTCTGACCAAAGCAGAGTACCACAATCTCGTCCGAGATGTCCATGACCAGCGACATATCGTGCTCAACAAGGAGCACAGTAACGCCGAGACCACGGATTTTGGTGATCAATCGTCCCACCTCGGCCGTTTCGTAGATATTGAGACCGGCCGCCGGTTCATCCAGCAGCAACAGAGAAGGCTCCATGGCCAGGGCCCTGGCCAGTTCCACCGCCCGCTGCTGACCAAAGGCCAGGCTGGTGGCCGGGGTATGGGCACAATCGGCAATCTCCAGCAGCTCGAGCAGAGCCATGGACCTGTCACGGATCGCCTTTTCTTCAGGCCAGGTCCAGGGCGCATGGAACATGGAGGCCAGAAAGCCGGCCCGCCCCTGAATATGGCGGCCAACCATGACATTCTCCAGGGCGGTCATCCCGGCAAACATCTTGATATTCTGATAGGTTCTGGCCATGCCGCGGGCCGCTATTTCATGGGGCTGTCTCCCTTGGATCTCTTGGTCATGGAAACGGACAGCACCCGAACTTGGGGCCAGGGCGCCGGAGATAAGATTAAACAGGGTGGTCTTACCGGCCCCGTTTGGCCCGATCACCGCCTTGATCTGCCCGGGCTCCACCTGAAAGGACACATCATTGACCGCATGCAGACCGCCAAAACGCCGGTGCAGTTTTTCAACCTCCAATAACGCCATGCTGTCTATGCCTCCTCATCCTGTGGTGCTTCCGGCAATGGCACCTGTCTCTTTTTACGCGAGACTAGGCTCAAGATCCCATCAGGGGCAAAGAGCATGATCAGGATCAGAATCAGACCGAAGACCGCATCGTCATAGGAACCAAAGACCCCGCGCAGGGACAGGAAGTTGAGCAGGACCCCCATGACCAGTGCCCCCCACAGATTAGCCATACCGCCCACTGCCACAATGGCCACATAACGCACCGACTTCATCACCCCGGCCTCGGAAGGACCAATCCCGCCATTAAAATGGGTGAGCAGAACCCCGGCAATGGCGGCAAAGACCGCCGAGAGGACAAATGTCTGCAGCTTGAAACGGGAGATATTCACCCCCATGGCATCGGCGGCCTCCTCAGAACCGTGGATCGCCCGCAAGGCCCTGCCGATCCTGGAGTTCATCAGATTCAGCAGGAGAAACAAACCGAACACGAGCACGCCCCAGGCAATATAATAATTCTGCACCCGTCCGGAGACATTGCCGCTCACCGTAAGCCCTGGCAGCAGCACAAAGGGAGGCACCCCGGAGATCCCGTCCGCTTGGCCGAACCATGACGTGGCCAGAACCAGGCGATAGATGATGATCCCGAATCCGAGGGTCGCCATGGCCAGATAATGGCCTTTCAATTTCAACACAGGGATGCCGATCAACACCGCCACCCCCGCCGCAGTCAGCACTGCCAGGATCGCAGCAGCCCAGGGGAGAACCACCAGAATCTTACCACCATACAGATCTGTGCCCGCCGCCAGTAAACCGCAGCCATTAAGAAACCGCACCAGCCATTCCGCTCGATGAGGCACGAGATTGAGGGTGGTCAGGGCGGCCGAGAGATAGCCGCCAATGGCAAAAAAACCGGCATGCCCCAGCGAGATCTGCCCGGCATAGCCCATCAGGACACAAAGCCCGATAATGAGCAGCGAATAATAGGCCGCCATGGTCATCTGCGTCAGATAGAACTGTGTGCCCGTCCAGGTGGCCAGCAACTGCACCAGTACGACAACACCCAGCAGAGGCAGGATTGCGAGTAATCTTTTCATCGTTTCAAGCTGTTGTAATAAAAATAACGACCACTTGTATCAAGTCTGCCAGTCGCCGCTATGATCTCCGGCAGATGTAATTTGCTAGACGCCACATCAAGAAACAGCAGTAAAGATTGCTGGTTCTTGAATGCGGCATAAGGTGCCGTTATGAAATAAGCATAAAAGCATTGCTTATTTCATAACGGCACCTAAAACGCCTTTAATCGTGCCGTTGCCGCAGAGCCAAAGATCCCATGCGGCCGGACAAACAGGATGATCAGGAGAATGGCAATGGAAATGGCATCTTTGAAGGCAAGAGGGACAACAGAAACCGAAAAGGCCTCGATAATCCCCAGCAACAGACCAGCCGCCACCGCACCGCCCGAGTTTCCCAAACCTCCAAGGATAGCCACGGTAAAACCCTTGATAGCAAGCCCGGTGCCGATATCATACTGGGTATAGGTAATGGGCGACATGACACACCCCGCCAGCGCCCCCATACCGGCACTGAGGACAAAAGAGAGGGTCACCATATTCCGGGGATTGATCCCGCACAGAATCGCCGCTGTCCTGTTGGCGGCACAGGCCCGCATCTCCCGCCCGACCGGGGTTGTTTTAAAAAACAGATGCAAGGCAACAACCATCACCCCACAGGCTCCAAACACCCACAGAACCTGAGGGGAAATATGCGCCCCCAAAATCCCAATGGTTGTGATCTCATTGCCGACAAAATAAGGCAGTGCCCGGATACTTTCACCCCAGATATGGAGTGCCGCCTCCCGGGTCAAAATGGAGATGCCGATGGTGATAATGATCATCCGCAACACCGATGGACTTGCAAGCCAACGGATAAAGATGATCTCAATCA
>CAITDH010000176.1 GCA_903891045.1 uncultured Desulfobulbaceae bacterium
CAGAATTCTTTGAATCTGGGCAAGCGACGGTGCGACGCGCTTCCACTCCTCTGCTCAACGATATTGTCAGCGCCATTAATAAATATACAAATTCCCTTCGGATTGAAGGGCATACGGACAGCAACCCCATCCAGACAGCCGCCTTTCCCTCAAACTGGGAACTCTCAACGGCAAGGGCCACAAACATTGTGCAGTATCTGATCAGCAGCCATGCTTTTTCCCCTGATAAACTCTCGGCCATCGGCTATGGAGAGTACCGTCCCATTGCTGATAATAAGACGGCTGAAGGACGGCAAAAAAATCGAAGGGTTGACATTGTACTCCTCTCCCAAGAGCGGGAACAGGGAGAACCAACCGTAGGGCCACGAACAGAATAAGCGGGACTTTGCTTGAGAGGACTTTGGGTAAGCAGTTGTTAACAGATAATATAACCATCTAAACTGCTTGAACGACATAAGGAGCCGTAACGAATTGGTTATAAAGAGACATGTTATTTCGTAATGGATCCTAAGTTTCACAACCTTGCCTAGTGCGAGGCCATTAAATATAAAAAGATTTCAAAAATCTCATGAAACCAGAAAACATCCTCACGACTGTGCTTAGTTCCTCTGAGCTCCCCACCTTGCCCACTGTGGCCTCGTCGCTCATCTCCTTGACATCCCAGGAAGGCACCACTTTATCTGATATTGCCGATCTGGTTTCAAAAGATATCGCCTTGTCTGCCAAGATCCTCAAGGTATCCAATTCCGCTTTTTACAGCTTTCCCCAGCAGATCAGTTCGATCAATCAAGCGGTTTCAATCCTGGGCATCAATGCTGTTCGCTCCCTCGTCCTCTCTTTTTCATTCCTTTCCATCAAGGGCGGGGGGAAAAGTGATCGTTTCGATTTTCAGAAATTCTGGGAACGCTCCCTGGCCTCAGCGGTTGCCGCCAAAATGATTCTGGACAAGGTTAAAGGGGCAGATACCGAAGAAATATTCGTTTCCGGACTCCTGCAAAATCTTGGTGAATTAATCTTTGCCAAAACCTTTTCTGACGAATATGAAAAGGCTCTCAGCCAGATTGCAGAAGAACAAGGGACCGTTGTCGAGATTGAGAAAAAGATACTGGGGGTTGATCACTGTTTTATTGGCTATGAAGTAGCCAAAAGCTGGGGTTTTCCTGACGTTTTACTGATTCCGATTCTGTTTCATCATGATCCGTTGCAATATACTGGTCAGAATCTCAAGATCAAGACTACAACCAGCGCTGTCTATCTCTCCGACATCCTGATCAATATTCTCACTTCCCGCACCCCTGAAGAGTACCACAAGCAGTTTCATAAAGAGGCCAAAAAGTTGCTCGGCCTGAGTAGCGCCGACATTAACAGCATTCTATCCAACCTGCATCATCAGGTAGATCAGGCGGCGGCGTATTTTGGCCTGCATATCGAAGGCACTAAGTCCATCCAGGAGATCCTGCAAGAGGCCAATATCAAACTCGGTCTGCTCAATCTCAATTATGATCAGATCAATCAACAACTGGTACAGGCCAAGATCAAACTGGAAAACCTGACCCAGGAGCTCCAAGAAAAAAACAAGATTTTAGACAATCTGGCAAATATCGATGGGTTAACCGAGGTGTATAACCACCGCTATTTCCAGAACAACTTGGATCAGGAGGTCAATCGCTCGATCCGTCACCAGACAGCCATTTCCTTGCTTCTCATTGATATTGATTATTTTAAAAAATTTAATGATACCTACGGTCATCAGGCGGGGGATTTTGTCTTAAAGAAATTCTGTGCAACCTTACAGGAAAATCTCCGGAAATATGACACCCTGGCCCGTTATGGTGGTGAGGAGTTTGTAATTATTCTTCCTGAGACCTCAGAAGGTGAAGCCTTGCTGGTGGGCGAAAAGCTGTGTGCGGCTATTGAAAACGCAAGTTTTGTTGATCTAAACAACGAATACCATGTCACCGCAAGCTTTGGCCTTACCAGCGCCTATCCGGCCACAATTGACAATTTCAACAAGAATAATTTTATCAATCAGGCAGATCTGGCCCTCTATGATGCCAAAAAAGAAGGAAGGAATCGGGTTTCTGTCTATGCACCTAAGAAAAAATGGTTCGATTTTTAGGAGATATCATATTGATATCATGTGATCTTTTAGACTGTTGACTCCCCCGTCAGATTCAACAACCTGTGCTTTGTTCACATCATGTTCTCCGGGTCAACATCAACCGCAATCTTGATATCACCCGTTGCAAATTCCCCCTGCCGCGTTACCACCTGGTGACAGACCGCATGCAGATCATCCTGGCTGGCGCCCTTGAGCAGGACCTGCCAGCGATAGCGATCCCGCAGCCTATCTAGTGGCGATGGGGCCGGGCCAAGGATCTCTATGGGATGACGCCTCGTTTCAACGGCCAGGGACTTCGCAAAGCCCTGACACATCTCGGCAATCTCAGCCGCTGCCTGGCGCACATCCTGCTCTCTGCTCCCCTGGATATGGATATTGATCATCCGCAGCATGGGCGGAAAGGCCGGCATCTGCCGGATCGCTATTTCCCGTTCATACATCTCGCTGTAGGCATGCCGTTGCGCCAGGGCGATTGCATAATGATCCGGCCGCAAGGTCTGGATAATCACCTGCCCTAGACTGTTACCCCGCCCGGCCCGGCCACTGACCTGGGACAGCAGTTGGTAGGTGCGCTCCGCTGCCCGGAAATCGGGCATACTCAACCCCCCGTCCGCCCAGACCACCCCCACCAGGGTTACTTCCGGGAAATCATGGCCCTTGGCGATCATCTGGGTGCCAATCAGGATATCGATCTCCCGGTTGTGCATGGCCTGTAACAGGTGCAGGAATTTCTTGCGATCAACGGCGGTATCAGAATCAAGCCGGGCAATTTTGGCCTCTGGCAGCAGTTCCCGCACCTCCTGTTCAATACGCTCGGTACCAAACCCCACGGGAACCAGCTTTTCCGAGCGACAGCCGGAACAGAGCTGACTGCTGGTGAGCGTAAAGCCGCAGTAATGACAGACCAGTTGTTTTTTGCCCTTGTGCAAGGTAAGCGAGATATGACAATGGTTGCACTCAACCGGCTTGCCGCAATCCTGACACAGATACACCGAGGCAAAGCCCCTTCTGTTCAGGAGCAGAAGACTCTGCTTTCCCTGGGCCAGGGTCTCCTGCAGGGCCTGTTGTAATTTCTTGCCCAGCGCCTTGCCATAGGCCTTTACCGATTTATTACGCAGATCAACCAGAGAGACGGAGGGTAGAGGGCGATCCTGCACCCGCTTGTTCATGGTCAGCAGGGAATATTTACCTTGCCGGGCATGATAGAAACTGGTCACTGAGGGAGTGGCCGAGCCAAGCAGGACGACCGCGTTTTGCAACCTGCCCCGCAACACCGCCAGATCACGGCCGTTATAGCGCAGACCGTCATCCTGCTTGAAGCCGCTGTCATGCTCTTCATCGACGACAATAAGCCCTGGATCCGGCAAGGGGGCAAAGACCGCGGATCTGGCCCCGATCACAATCAGAGGAGTACCCTGGCCTCTGGCCAGACTCCACTGATCAAAGCGTTCACCCGTTGACAGGCCACTATGCAGGAGCAGGACCCTGTCGCCAAAACGGGAGACGAAATGGGCCTCAAGCTGGGTGGCCAAGGCGATCTCCGGGACCAGGACCAAAACATCACGACCACCGGCAAGCGTGGCCTCAGCGGCCCGCAGATAGACCTCGGTCTTGCCGCAACCAGTCACACCATGGAGCAGAAAGGTGGCAAATTTCTTTGTTGCAATGGCGGGAAGGAGTGTTGCTACAACCTGTTCCTGCTCCGGAGTAAGGGTTTCAGGCCGGGGGAACCAGGAGAGCTGCTCGCCGTAAGGATTACGAAACACCCGCTGTTCCACCCGGCACACAATCCCCTGTTCCACAAGAAACGGCAGGGCCTTGGCGGCGCCACTGTAGGTCTTGTTCAGCTCCCTGGCCGGAACAGCCCGCTGCGGGGCGGCCGATACGGAAGCGTCCATGCCAGGTGCCTGGGTACCAGCCAGCAATTGCAGGAAATAGATGGTCTTGATATGGCAAAAGGGGAGGGAGCTGACAAGCTCTTCCGGAAGTCCCTGGCCAAAGATGGCAATGTCATCCCTAGAGGGATCAGAGTTTAAACAGGGAGGAAGCAAGACGGTGCGGGAACAGGAATAACAGATCTCATTCTTCTGGCGGATATCATTGCCAATCAATATCTCCCGGATCTCAGCCAGCCCCTGTTCCTGCCAATTGCTGATCAGTTTTCGAAAACTCTTCTGCCCCAGAATCTTCCGGGATTCAGAGGCGCCAAGAGACCCTTTTTCCAGAAGGCGCGGCAACCAGTCCGGTTCCTGCCCGCCTGTTTCCTCCAGATCCCGCGGCAGATCTGCCGCTCCCGCCATCCGCCCCTGTTCGGTCAACAAAAGTTGTTTGCCACTGCGGGGCGCAAGACCGCCGGGCAAGGCCGTTTTAATGACCTCGCCCAACGGATAATGGTAATAACTGGCCACCCAGCGGAAAAAAGGAATCAGATTAACGGGAAAAAGCGGTTCCGGATCAAGGACCTCGATCACGGCCCGCAGCTTATAACCGACATCTTCCTCAGGAAGCAGTCCCAACACATAGCCGGTCACCCGCCGATTGCCAAGGGGCACCAGCACCCTCTTGCCAACCGGGATTATGCCGGCGCACTCATCATTATCACTTGCAAACAGATAGGTGAGCGTCTGCCACAAGGGCGCAGCCACCGCCACCTCCAGTCGCATCATAAACTGGCCGCCAACTCCTTGATATGGGCCTTCAGTTCAGCACCGAGTTTATTATGGACCATGCCATAGGCAAGAATAGCCTTCAAATATCCCATCTTGTCCCCTGCATCAAAACGGGTTCCATTAAACTCATAGGCATACATGTCCCGTTTTTTGCCAAGGGCCTGTAAGGCATCGGTCAACTGGATCTCGCCACCGTGTCCAGGCGTGGTCTTCTCCAGGAGATCAAAGATTTCGGGCATGAGGATATAGCGGCCAATGATGGCCATGTCGGAATCCGTGGTCCCGGGCGCGGGTTTCTCGATCATCCTCTTGACCCGGTGGGTCTGCTCGCGGTCCGTAGGCTCGCCTTCAACAATTCCATACTGATAGGTCTGATCCTCAGGCACCCGCTGGACGGCAACAATAGACTCCTGCACCTCATCAAAGAGATCCAGCATCTGCTTGGCGCAAGGAGTCTTGCTCAAGACCAGATCATCGCCAAGCATGACCATGAATGGCTCATCACCCACCACATGCCTGGCCGTCCAGATGGCGTGGCCAAGCCCCAAAGGCTTCTTCTGACGAATGGAAACTATATCAATGAGATTGGAGATATTGTTCAGTTCTTCTCCGAGAATGATCTTCTTTTTTTCTTTCAGCACGTAATCCAGATGGAAGTCATAATCAAAATGATTTTCAATGGCTGATTTCCCGGCGCTGGTGATAAAAATGACCTGGTCAATGCCGGAGGCTACCGCTTCTTCGACGATATACTGAATGGTCGGCCGATCCACAATGGTGAGCATCTCCTTGGGAATCGCCTTGGTTGCGGGTAAGAACCTGGTTCCCAAGCCCGCTACCGGAATCACTGCCTTTCGTACCTTCATATAGTTTTCTCCTCTTTCAGGGTGACAGATGAAATGGTATAAGTGATTGCTTAGGCTGAAGGTAAAAGGCTGAAGGGCATTTTTACCAAGCCCTTCATTCTACCTGCCCTTCAGTCTTCAGTCTTCAGCCTGAAAACATTTTATATACCATAGAATCCAAAGATCAACCATCCCTTCCATGACAATTCATCCCCCAGATATCCTGCCCATCCTGAATCATAAAAGCGAGATCCAGGAGGCCTTGCAGGCCCACCAGACCATCATTATTGCCGGAGATACCGGCTCTGGGAAGACCACCCAGCTTCCGCAGTTCTGCCTGGAGCTGGACCCGGCAGGCAAGAAGCTCATCGGCTGCACCCAGCCGCGCCGGGTGGCCGCCGTCTCGGTGGCGGAACGGGTTGGCGAGGAACTGGAAGAAAATGGCAAAAATGGCGGACTGGTTGGTTACAAGATCCGTTTCCATGACCAGACCAGCACCGACACCCGAATCAAGTTCATGACCGACGGGGTGCTGCTGGCTGAAACCAGAAACGACCCGCTGCTCAAGAAATACGGGGTGATCATCATTGACGAGGCCCATGAACGGAGCCTGAATATTGATTTCCTCCTTGGATTTCTCAAGAATCTGCTGCCGAAACGACCTGATCTCAAACTGATTATCACCAGCGCCACTATCGACACCGCTGTCTTTTCCCGCCACTTTGACCAGGCCCCGGTCCTCTCTATTGCCGGCCGGACGTACCCGGTTGAGGTCCGTTATTCGCCAATCGAAGATGACCCCCTGGCTGAGAAAGATGACTATATCGATCACTGCGTGCAAACGGTCCTTGATCTCCACCAGCTTGATGGGCCACGCGACACCCTCATCTTTCTGCCCACCGAGCGGGACATCCGCACCTGTTGCGCCCTTCTTGCCCAAAAAGCCCCGGAGGCGGTGATCCTGGCCATGTTTGGCCGCCTGCAGGGGGCGGATCAGCGCCGGATCTTCCAGCAGTACAAGCAGTGCAAGATTGTGGTGGCCACCAATGTCGCCGAGACCTCCATCACCGTGCCGGGGATCAGATATGTGGTGGACGCGGGCCTGGCCCGGATCTCCCAGTACAATGTCCGGGCCAAGACCATCAGCCTGCCGATCACCAGGATATCAAGGGCCAGCTGTGACCAGCGCAAGGGGCGCTGCGGCCGGATCGGCCCCGGCATCTGTGTCCGTCTTTTTTCCGAAGAGGATTACCTGGGGAGGGTGGAGTTCACCGCCCCCGAGATCAAACGGGCCAATCTGGCCGAGGTCATCCTCCAGATGATCGCCTTCCATCTGGGAGATCCTCACTCCTTCCCCTTTGTCGAACCACCGCCCTCCAATACCATCCGCGACGGCTACAAGCTGCTGACCGAGCTCGGGGCCATTGACGAAAAAGGAAAGCTGACCAGCCATGGCCGGATCATGGCCACCCTGCCCATTGATCCCTGTATTGCCCGGATCATCCTGGCCGCCCAGGAGAATAACTGCCTGCGCGAGATCAAGGCCATAGCGGCGGCCCTTGCCATCCCTGACCCGCGGGTCAGACCGGCTGATCGGGAGCAGGAGGCCGATAACGCCCACAAACACTTTGCCCACCCGGATTCCGATTTTCTCTCCCTGCTGAATATCTGGAACCTCTTCCATGACGTCCAGTCCCAGATCAAATCCTGGAGCCGCCTGAAAAAATTCTGCGCCAGCCACTTCCTCTCCTTCCAGCGGATGCGCGAATGGCTGGATCTCCACGAACAGCTTGACCGGCTCCTGGCACGACACCCGGGATTCATCGACAATACAATGCCGGCCTCTTTTGCTGCCATCCATCAATCCCTCTGCATCGGTTTCCTGCGCAATATCGCCGTCAAGCAAAAGGATAAAATTTATCTTGGCGGTGGCGGGATTGAGCTCAGGATCTTTCCCGGCTCGCACCTGGCTCAAAAGCAGAAGACAGAGGACAAAAGACAGAAGCCGGATATCTTGCCGGACAAGGGTCACCAATGGATCATGGCCGCCTCGTTTATGGAAACCACCCGGCTCTACGCCATGACGGTGGCCGCCATTGACCAGGAATGGCTGGAGTCCTTGGGGGGAACGCTGTGCAAACGTTCCTGGTCGGGTCCCCGCTGGCATAAAAAATCAGGCCAGGTCATTGCCGATGAAAAGGTGACCCTCTTTGGACTGGTCATCGTCGCCAACCGGAAGATCAACTACGGACGGATCGATCCCAAAAACCGGGCAGAGGCGCGGCAGATCTTTATCCAGGCGGCCCTGATGGGCGGCGAGCTGGATGGCCCCTTCCCCTTCCTCCAGAAAAATCTGGATCTGCTTGAGGAATGGCAGGCCACCGAAGAGAGGCTGCGCAAGCGGGATATCGTGGTCGATGACCGGGCGCTTCATGCCTTTTATGAACAACGGATCCCCGAAGATGTTTATGACCGTTTCACCCTGACCCGTTTCCTGCAGCGACAGAAGGACAAACAGGGGCTGACGATGACCGAGGCGGATGTCCTGAACCGTCGGCCCGAAGACCGGGAGCTCAGCGATTTTCCACCCCTGCTCACCGTCGGCTCCCTGCAGTTCAGGCTGGAATATCACTTTGCGCCAGGGGCCGAGGATGACGGGGTGACGGTGCGGATCCCCCTGGATCTGATCGATAGCCTGCAAGAACCCTTCTTTGAATGGCTGGTGCCCGGCCTGCTCAAGGAAAAGGTGACCCTTATGCTCAAGGGGCTGCCCAAAAACATTCGTAAATATCTCATCCCGTTAAGCGGCACAGTTGATCTGTTACTGGACGATCTGGACATGTACAAGGGCTCACTTCATCAGGGACTGGAACGCTCCATCCTCAAGGCTTTCCGCCGGACCGTTACCCGTGGAGACTGGCCAACAGAGCTGCCGACCCACTTGTCCATGCGTTTTCTCCTCTTTGACCGGTCTGGAAGGGAAGTGGCAGTGGGCAGATCACTGGCTCAGCTGCGCGAGGGACGCCATCAACTGGCGACAAATACCTCCAAGGTTCACCTGAGCGACCAGGATCAAAAGACCAGGAATTCCTGGGAAGAGCGGCTCTTCACCACCTGGGATTTTGCCGGCCTGCCGCTCTCACTTCCCCTGCTCAGTCCGCAGCAGGAGATGTGCGGTTCTCTCTTCCCGGCCCTGAGACCGGTCAAGGATCGCGGCGGGGTGGTGGTTGAATTTATAACCAACCAAAGCCAAGCCTTTTCTCAGAACCGGGAAGGCCTCAATTTTCTCGGTCAGCTCCAGGTGGCAGAACAGTACAAGGCCTTGAAAAAATACTGCACCACCAGCCTGTCTGGACCATCATCCTCCTGGCTCACCCAGGGACTCGGGGACCGGCCCCAGGTGGTCAGTGCCCTGCTCTCCTTTATCCTCGGTGCGCTTTTTAACACTGGTATTGGCCCGATCCCTGACCGGGAAGAATTTCTGGAGGCCGTGGCCAGGGTCAAGAAACAGGATTTTTATGGTGCAGGCAGAACAATCTGTGACACCATCATGGCTACCCTCAGACAACGCAAAGAGGTCAGCGCCCATATCCAGCGCTATGGTGATCTGGCCAAAAAGACCCATTCTTTCATGCATGAACGCTACGACGAATATGAAAAGCTGCTGAAGGAAATCCTGCCCCAGGATTTCCTGGAGACCAGAGAGCTGACAGAGTTGCAACGATGCAGCTTAAATATGAAGGCGCTCATGATCCGTATCGAACGAGCCTATGTGGACCCGGCCAAGGATGCGCTCAAGGCCAGCCAACTCCATCCTCACCTCCATAATCTGCAAGGCCTCTGCAAAAAAGAAAAAGACCTGTCAAGCGAGGGCCTGCAAGAGATGAGAAAATACCAGGAGATGATAGCCCAGTTCCGCATCGCCCTGTTTGCCCCGGAGCTTCAGAGCGGGATGCCGGTGTCATCCAAAAAACTTGGCCAGCAGTGGCAGGAAATCTGCAGATATTGCTGATTGGCAACAAGCAGCAGTCTTTCATCCGCACCCCAAATCCCCCCTGACAAACCCCTGTCACCATTTTCTCTTTCCGTGGGAATTTTCTCATTTTCCTTGCAATCCACTCCCTGTTTCATGATAGGATAAAGTATAAACCTCACCAACCAGAGACCAGACATCACCCTATACTTTTTCGAGATACAAGGAGCCTGCCATGCCTTGCTCACCATTTTTCCTGACCTGCCGGCAGCGAATCCATACTAGAATCCTCTGTCTTTCCACCTCTGTTTTTCTCATCTCTGCCCTTGGGGCCGCCAACAAGGTACACGGGCAGGATCTTTTCGCCCTGCCCCTGGAAGAGCTGCTCAATATCCAGGTTGTCACCGCCACCCTGGAAGCAACCTCTATCCACGAGGCTCCCAGTATCATGACTGTGATTAGCCACGAAGAAATCCAAAACATCAACCCCCGCAACATCACCGACATCCTCAACCTAACCCCCGGCTTCAACATGGTCGTGGAGAGTCTGCATGCGCCACTCCTGCAGCTTCGCGGCACCGGCAATCGCCAAGACAACGTGTTACTGCTCATCGATGGCCACCGCCTCAACTGCCAGCTTTTTGGTGGCAGCACCTATGTTATCAATGATATCCCGGTGGAACTGATCGACCACGTCGAGATCATCCGCGGCCCCGGCTCAGCCCTGTATGGCTCCAACGCCTTTGAAGCGGTGATCAACCTCATCACCGTACCCGAACAAAACGGGAAACAAGGGCTGATCTACGGTAAATACGGCACCGATGACACCATGGGGGGCGGCACAACCTACGCAAGCACAGATCACGACCAGCATTTGGTACTCTCCGCCGCCGGTTTTGACAGCAATGGGCCCAACGATCCTTATGTGGATCTTTCAGCATACAACGGAACTATTGAATTTCCGCAGAGATCAAAAAACATTTACGCCAACGCCAGGCAAGGCAACTGGAATATCCTGGCCCTGCGCAATATTGAAAACAGTGGCCCCTACATCGGCAACACCTTATATGACAACGAAGGCTCAGATCGGGAATACACCACTACCGCAATCGAGGGAAGCTATAGCAGGGATCTCAACGCTTATGGCAATATCAGCTTGAAGACCTATTATGACGAGTTTGACTATGACGCCCTGTGGGAAGCAATGCCGGTAAGACTTTCACCACCGAACGGTTTATTCAAAGCACCTACGGCTACTGATGCTCGGCTGGGTGGGGAAGTTATCTGGAAAAAAACTTTATTTTCCAGCCATCGATTCCTGCTGGGCAGCAGTTATGATCAGATTAAACTCTATAACTCCACCCTGCAGCAAACCGGCCCATCTCCCTCAGGACAAATGGTGGCAGTTCCTGCAAGTTGGATCATACCTGAAGAAAACTCGCACCACGCCTTCTTTTTTCAGGATCAGTTCCCTCTTTTTACAGACAGCCATGTTACCCTGGGTGGGCGTTATGACAACTACGACAAATATGGCGACACCTTCAACCCCCGCATCGGTTTCACCACTCCGGTGAATGCGGACAGCTACATCAAACTCCTTTACGGCACCGCATTCAGGGCCCCGTCCTATTATGAGTCTAACACCACCGCCCATGGCAATCTGGTACCGACCACCGATGTCACACCGGAACGATTAGAGAGCATTGAAGCCGAGTACAGCGTCACGCAACCACAGCTCACCTGGCGGGCCAACACCTTCTACACCAAGATCACCGACCTCATTGAGACAGTAACAGTGCCTGCCGGTGGCACCGCCAAGAGAAATATCGGCACCATCGACTCCTACGGCCTAGAAGCTGAGGCCAAAAAAATCTTTTTTAACAGCCACTCCATCAGTATCAATGGCTACTGGAATTACGCAGAGGATGAAAAGGGCGACCGGGTCCTGCGCACCCCCCAGTACGGTGCCGCCCTTATCCTCAATAATAAATGGTCTGAGACCTGGAATACCAATATCCAGGCCAAATATACCGGCTCGATGGAGAAAGCCCCAGTTTTAGACAGCAATGGTGCTGTACTGGCCTACGCCGAAGACCTGCCAGCCACCATCACCTGCAATTGCAGCGTCGCCTTTGTTATTGACAAAAACATCACCCTCCGCGGACTGTTGTACAATATGTTTGACGAACCCCTCTATTCACCAGCACCTTCACGATTAGACAGCGCCGGTAACATGCTTGCCGATTTCCCCTACCAGGGCCGGTTTGCCATGTTGAGCATGGAGTACAGGTTTTGAACTATGGTCTCTGAACTGCAAGAAAATGGAATAAACATCAATGCAACCCGGCAATAATATATTAAAACGCCTGAGCAGTGCACTTCTGCTTTTTGCCATAGCCACCGGACTCTGCCTGCCCCATCTCTGTCAGGCAGCCATAGATGAAGGGCGGGTGCGGGCTGCTGTCATCTTGCACATCATCGCCCTTACCCAATTGCCGGAACCAACAGTTACTCCTGACCAGCCTCTCCGCATGGTGGTCCTCGGCCAGGATCCTGGAAGACTGGCCGACATCCTCAATGCCAAGATGAATGAACCTGCTGCATCCACAGGAAAAATGGTCAGAGCCTCCTCCTTTGCAGCTTATGACAAAAACGGCGAAACCGAAACATTTGCAAACGCGCTCCGCGACTGTCAAGTTCTGTATCTGACCAAAGATGGGATGCGATATCTGCCGCAACTCAGTGCCCTGTTGACAAAGCGCCCAATCCTGACCATTGGCGAGACAGAAGAATTCTGTCAAAATGGCGATGGCATGGTCTGCCTCACCATTAAGGCCCAGAAGCTTGCCATCCATATCAATCGAAAACTTGCAATAGACGCCGGTTTCCACTTCGGCGCAGAGCTGTTACGTCACGCTGTACTGGTGGACAAATGAGAGGACTGGCCATGCGTTTCCGTGAGCTCTCATTTCGGACAAAAATCGTGAGCATTTGTCTGGGAGTCAGCACTCTTTCTCTGCTGCTCGCCAGCCTCGCCTTTCTCTCTATCGAGCTTATCAAGGAGCGAAACTCGCTGCACGACAGGCTGATCAATCAGGCTGAAATCCTTGGACAGAGCGCCGCCTCAGCCCTGGTCTTTTACGATCCCGATTTCGCAGGCAAGACCCTTGCCGGTCTTGCCGCCGACCCCCATATTCAAACTGCTGTTCTCTACGCACCTGACAGCACAGTATTTGCCAGATACACCAAATCAGGAATGGCCGCCATTGAGCCTCCCATTATGCCAACGCCTGACTTAGCGAGATTTACCACAACATTTCTGGAAGTAGCTCGTCCCTGTCTTCTCAAAAATGAACGGGTTGGCATCATCTACCTGCGTTCCGACCTCACCGAATTCTCCGACCGTCTCCGTATTTCTGTCTTCATTTTCAGCGGGGTGCTGCTGGCCGCAATCGCTGCTTCCTTTCTCCTATCCTGGTGGGCACAGTCTCTCATCATGCTGCCTGTTATGGCCTTGACCACTGCGGCCAGACTCGTCACCGAACAGGCCGATTACAGTCAGCGGGTTGATCAACATGGGTCGGACGAGCTTGGAATCCTGACCAACACCTTTAATAAGATGCTGGATCAGGTCCAAATGACCACCAACCTACTCACCGAAAGTGAAGAGCTCTTTCGCAGCTATTTTGAACGCGGTCTACTGGGGATGGCCATTGTCTCCCCTGACATGCAATGGATCAAAGTCAATGACCGGTTGCAACATATCTTTGGTTACTGGCCCGAGGAGTTCCATCGTTTGAAATGGGATGATCTACTGCATCCAGAGGAGATCACCACCTGCCACCGCCAGTATGAGGAGATCCTTTCCGGCAAGATTGACGGCTATATGGCAGAACGGCGGATGTTGCGCAAAAACGGACAACTCATTTATGTAACCATGGTCTTGTCCGGGGTCCGTTATGGCTCTGGCCGACTTTCCCATATCGTCATTTCCCTTGATGATATTACCAGCCGTAAAGATGCCGAACAGGAACTGATCGGCCATCGTCGCCATCTGGAAGAACTGGTGGCCCAACGGACTACAGATCTGGAAGCGGCCAATCAAGAATTGAAGGATTTCGCCTATATCGTCTCCCACGACCTCAAGGCCCCTCTGCGGGCCATCAGCCAGCTTGCCACCTGGGTCAGCGAAGATTACGGGGCCACCCTGCCAGCCGAAGGCCAGCAGCAGCTTGGCCTGATGATTGAGCGAGTCAGGCGCATGCACGCCCTTATTGATGGCATCCTCCAGTACTCACGTATTGGCCGGGTTCAGGAACAACGCCGGGATGTCGATCTGAATAAGGTAGTGGCCGATGCCATTGTTATGCTCACTCCGCCACCCCATATCCAGGTTTGCATTGATGGCGAACTGCCCATCGTCTTTGCGGAACAGGTGCGGATGGAACAGCTTTTCCAGAATCTTATCGGCAACGCCATCAAATATATGGATAAACCGCAGGGCGAGATTGTCATTTCCGCGATCAACGAAGGAAATCGCTACCGCATCACCGTCGCCGATAACGGACCCGGCATTGACAAAAAATATCATCAGAAGATCTTCCAGATATTCCAGACCCTGGCCCCATCATCAAGCAACACGGACAGTACCGGCATCGGCCTGTCACTGGTCAAAAAGATTATTGAGCTGCACGGCGGCACAATCGAGGTCGAATCAGAACCCGGAAAGGGAAGTAAATTCATTTTTACTTTAGAACAAAGAGGAGCAATTAATGCACAAGAACAGGACCATCCTGCTGGTTGAGGATGACGCAGTGGATGCTATGACCGTCCGACGGGCCTTTAAAGATCTGCGAATAAACAATCATCTCCATCATGCGGAAAACGGCGAGGTGGCCCTGGCCTGGCTGCGTGATCCCAAGAAAGAGCTGCCTTGTCTCATCTTGCTGGACCTGAACATGCCGAGGATGAATGGCATCGAATTCCTGCATGAGGCCAAGGCGGACGAATGTCTGCGCAAGATTCCGGTTGTAGTGCTCACCACCTCGGAAGAAGAACAGGACAAGACCCAGAGCTTCAACCTGGGGGTGGCCGGCTATATGTTAAAACCTGTTGACTACGTCCAGTTTATTGAGGTAGTGCGAACCATTGACATGTACTGGACCCTGAGCAAACTTGCCTCCACGGAGTGCATCCATGATGAATGAGAAGAAAACAGTCCTGCTTGTTGACGATGATCCGATTGACCGCATGTCTTTTGAACGCTATGCCAAAAAAACAGCGTTTCCCTACGATTACATGCTCGCCGGTTCAGTGAGTGAGGCAGCAGAACTGCTGGAATCACACAGGTTTGACGCCCTGATCCTTGATTACATACTGGGTGACGGCACGGCCTTTGACCTGATCGATAAGGCCGGACAGGCCGCCATAATCGTGGTAACCGGACTCGGTGATGAAAAGGTGGCCGTTGCCGTCATGAAGGCGGGTGCTGCCGACTATCTGGTCAAAGATACCCAGGGCGGATATCTTACAACCCTGCCCCTCACCATCGAACGTGCCATTTACAACAAAAAAAACGAAAGGGAGCTTGCACAATACCGTGAAGGCCTGGAACATCTGGTGGCCAATCGCACGCTGGAGCTTGAGGCCGAAATCGGCCAGCACCAGAAGGCAGAACAAGCCCTCTGGGAGAGCAAACGAGAATGGGAGCGCACCTTTGACGCCATCAACGACATAATCGTCATCCTTGATGCCGACAAACTGATTGTCAGGGCCAACTGGGCGGCGGCCAGGATGCTGGATGTTACGCCCGAGGATCTTATCGGCTCGTCATACTATGATTTTTTCCATTGCAATCGAAACGATCTTTCTCAATGCCCAGTGGAGCGATGTCTCCAGGAGCGGCAAGGCTGTACTATTGAAACACAGCATGACAGTGGACAAATTCTACTCATGAGTTCTTCGCCGATCTTTACCGAAAACGGGGCCCTAAACGGTGTCGTGCTGGTAGGCAAGGACATTACCGAGCAGAAACACCTGGAGATACAGCTGGTTCAGGCCCAGAAAATGGAGGCCATCGGTGCCCTTGCTGGCGGCATTTCCCACGATTTCAACAATATCCTTACCGCGATCCTGGGATACGCCCAGATGGCTATGCGGCAGACCGAGCCCGACTCCATGGTTCATAAAGCCCTGGAAGGCATCAACACGGCAGGCCTCAGGGCCAGAGATGTGGTCCGGCAGATTCTTGCCTTCAGTCGCAAGAGCCCGGAGGCAAAACAGCTCATCCAGGCCCAGCCTGTCATCAACGAGGTGCTGGAGTTGTTGCGTGCCACTATTCCCAGCACCATAGCCATCCGCCAGGATATCGACCCAAACTGCGGCATGATTATGGCTAATCCGGTGCAGCTCCATCAGATCCTGATGAACCTCTGCGCCAATGCCAGTCACGCCATGGAAAAAACAGGGGGCGAGCTCACCATCTCCCTGAGGGAAGTCACCCTCACCGACAGACAAAACCCGCCTGTTCATCTCGTCGCTGGCAGTTATCTGCTTCTGGCTGTGCAGGATACCGGCTCAGGAATTGCCCCGGAAGTTCTTTCCCGGATCTTTGAGCCCTTCTTCACCACCAAAGGCCTGGGTGTAGGCACCGGAATGGGACTTTCCGTGGTTCATGGTATTATCAAAGAATGTGGTGGGGATATCAAGGTCGAGAGCAAAAAAGGTATCGGCTCTCTCTTCCAGATATATCTGCCGCTGTTCAAGAAAGATGGACAAGAAACGATAGCGGAACCGGAAATCCTGCATCATTCTCTTCCCGGTTCGGGTCGGATTCTCTTTGCCGACGATGAAGAGGATATCAGGTTCCTGGCCAAAACGATGCTGGAGGAACTTGGCTATACGGTAACAGTAGCGGTAAACGGAATTGAGGCCTGGCGGATCTTCACGGCCAGCCCGGAATCTTTTGATCTCGTTATCACCGATAAAACAATGCCGGAAATCAGTGGCCTGACCTTGGCCGGTAAAATCCGCTCCGTTCGTACCGACCTGCCCATTATCCTCTGTTCCGGTGACCAGACCGGGATTATCCCCGCCATGCTGGGAAGCGTCGGCATTCAGAAATTTCTGGCAAAGCCCTTTGTTATTGGAGATCTGGCACGGGCTGCACAAGAGGCCTTACTCCAAAAAGAACCCTCGTCTTCACCCCAGGATAATCTCAACCAACGAAAAGACTGATCAACAAAGAGCACTTCTATACTTACCACTCTGTTCCTTTCGGAAGACCACTTCCCGAAAAAAAGTCACCAACTGTTGTCGGCGGCCCAGCATCTTTACCTGCTCGGGAATCAGACTGGAGGGGCCAATCTTCATTACTGCCATCTTGTACTCCACATGACTGGCAAAGCGGTTATCCAGATACCAGGCATAATTAAGCCCCATCAACATCCCCGGCGGCGTAAACCCCTCATCGCCATTAAGTCACCCTCCTGCTCAAGGGGTTACCGAAAAACATCCGCAAGGACCAAATCCCTTTGAGTGGACCGTTGATTTGTTACTGGACGATCTGGACATGTACAAGGGGTCAATTCATCAGGGACTCGAGCGCTCCATTCTCAAGGCTTTCCGCCGGACCGTTACCCGTGGAGACTGGCCCATAGAGTTGCCACCCCACTTGTCCATGCGTTTTCTCCTCTTTGACCGGTCTGGAGCTGAAGTGGCAGTAGGCAGATCCATGGCTCAGCTGCGGAAAGGTCGCCATCAGCTTGCGATCAATACCTCCAAGATTCACCTGAGCGACCAGGATCAAAAGGCCAGGGATTCATGGGAAGGACGGCTCTGCACCACCTGGGATTTTGAAGGCCTGCCGACCTCCCTTCCCTTGCTAAGTCCGCAGCAGGAGATGTGCGGTTCTCTCTTTCCAGCCCTGAGACCGATCAAAGATCGCGGCGGGGTGGTGATTGAATTTGTAACCAACCAAAGCCAGGCCTTTTCTCAAAACCGGGAAAGTCTCAATTTTCTCTGTCAGCTCCAGGTGGTAGAACCGTACAAGGCCTTAAAAAAATAATGCACCAGCAGCCTGGCCGGGCCATCATCCTCCTGGCTCACCCAGGGATTTGGGGAGCGACCCCAGGTGGTCAGTGCGTTGCTTTCCTTTATTCTGGGTTCGCTTTTTAATACTGCCATTGGCCCGATCCCTAGCCGGGAAGATATAGTCAGGGTCAAGAAACAGGGTTTTTATGGTAAGGGCCGGCTGATCTGTGACACATCATGGCCACCCTCAGACAACGCCAGGAGGTCAGTGCCCATATTCAACGTTATGGTGATCTGGCCAGGAAGACCCATTCTTTCACACCCCTCAACGCTACGACGAATACGAAAGGCTGCTGACTGAAATCCTGCCCCTGGATTTCCTGGAGACAAGGGAGCTACCAGAGATACAACGATGCACCAGGGAGATGAAAACGCTGATCATCCGCATTGAGAGGGCTCATGCGGATCCGGCAAAAGATACCCTCCGCGCACGGGAAAACGATTTGTCATTCGAGTGCTTGCAAGAGATGAAAAAATACCAGGAGATGATCACTCAGTTCCATATCATTCTGTTTTCCCCGGAAATCCAAGGTGGTGGGCCCCAGGTGTCATCCAAAAAACTTGGTCAGCAGTGGCAGGAGATTGATAAATATTACTGATTCAATGAAGATCATACAGCCTCATAATCACATAGTAGTTGATTGGGCCAGTCGGAAAGTACTGGCCGTAAAGGTCGTGATTACCTTGGAGACTTGTTATACGGCGCGATCTGCTGTTTAAGGCCTTCAATCGGGCCATGTGGCGCTGAGATAGTCAACACTGATCAGGAGGGCAGCCAGTTTACCGCTGAAAAGTTCATAAAAGTGCCGAGATTCGGGGATGCAGGTTCAGTATCGACGGACGAGGAGCTTGGCGGGATAATGTTTTTTGTTGAACGGTGTGGAAATCGATGAAATACGAGCAAGTGTATTTGAATGCTTACGACTCAGTCAATAAAGCCCGGCAATCTATCACGCACTAATAAAGAATCCTCCCCCGGAGGGGGTGGTATTGAGTTAAGCCCAGAGGGCGTTTGTTTACCGGGTCATTGAATACAATGGCAGTTCATACTGCCTAAATACAAAAAACAATCTTTCTCGATTTTTAGACTTTTATTCAAACAACTGCCGTTTCTGAATGGCAGTATTGATGATCTCGTAAAAATTCCAACCTCCGCCCTTTCAATCTGCTGAAATCATTA
>CAITDH010000177.1 GCA_903891045.1 uncultured Desulfobulbaceae bacterium
CAATAGTGACGAAAAATCGAGAGCAAGCAACTCCTTGGCGGCCACGACAAAGCCCCGATACAGACCTTCAATATCCGTGCGCATGGTCGTCTCACGCGAGATTTCGAGCAGTTTTTTTAGATCAAAGGAGTATTTGCAGCCCATTTCCTCAACCTTCTTCAGCGCCGAGATGTCGTGGGCGGCATGGATAGAGCCAACAAGGGTTCCGTCAGGTGCGTGCAGCGGCGAAACGCTGACCAGGTAATGGCCGCCGATCCGCGGCTCATAGACCTCCCGCGAGCAGGCCTGACCGTCCGCTAAAAGCTTGGCATGGGGGCAGTAGTCGGGCGGTGCCTCGGTGCCATGGACAGCTTCGTAGCAGGTCATCCCGACTGCCATGGCCGGGGTAACACTCAAGGCCCCCGCCATGGCCTTATTGGCCTTGATGATCCGGTAATTCGTATCAAGGATCATGATCGGGTCGGAAATGGCGTCGAAGGTTCGTTCCCATTCTTCCTTGGCATATCGTAAGTCGTTTTCGATCTTCTTGCGCTCACTAATATCCTGCACGGTGCCGACAGAGCGGAGGGGCTTGCCGACAGCATCATAAAAGGTCTCGCATTGCACCTGCACATATTTGATCCTGCCGTCTGGAAGCTGGAGGCGATGTTCCATTGTATAGGGGGTGCGGGTGGCCAGCGAATGAGTGTGGGCAGCGTTCACGGCCTCGCGGTCGTCCGGATGGATTGCATCCAGGAAGGCCTTGTGGGAGGCACCGGATTCAGCTGGATCGATCTCAAAGATCCGGTAGATCTCCGCCGACCAGATGAGTGTGTTGGTGCGCAAATCAAGCTCCCAACTGCCGATATGGGCAATCTGCTGCGCAGCGTTAAGTTGCGTTTCACTAACGCGCAATGCTTGCGCCGCCTGCTTTCTTCGATACAGATTGGTCAGTAATGCCCAGGTAAGTGCCATAAAGACGAGCAGCAACAATACACCCGACCAGATCAGGTGCTTATTTTCTTCGTGCCAAGGTTGAAACAGTACCGAACGTCCTTCCGGCAAGCTGGATTTTGGGATGGCGTATCGTTTCAGTTGACGATAATCAAAGATATACTGGCTCGGTGCCACGTGCTGTATGGGGATACTGTCGACGTTCTCACCATTCAATACTCGCAGCAGCAGTTTGCCGGCCGCCATGCCCTGCGCCTTGGCGTTGGTGAGCCGTCCCCCGACGATGCCGTAGCTCAAATAGAAGTCCCAGGTACCATAAACCGGAACAGGACTGCTTTCCGATACTATCCTAGCGATTTCAGAATACGTGACAAATGTTCCAGCACTGTCGCGAGCAAACGGCATGAGCAGCACGAGACTGTCTGGCTTTAAGCAAGATAATTGCTGGCATAACTCGTTGATGGTCTGGTTGTTCCAGATCTGGAAGTCAACATTTTCGCGAAAGGGGGTGAGCATGGGGGCCAATTCTGCCATCACTGCTTTCCCGGTAGTCGTGGAATCGACCACCACCACGATATGTTTGGTTTTGGGATGGAGGCGTACCATTAACTCTATCGTTGAGCCCCCCTCGAAGGTCTCAGCAACGCCAGTGTATCCCTTGACTCCAGACAGTTGCTCGTCGCTGAAAAAATTGACTCCGCAGAAAACAATAGGCACTTCTGGAAACAGCGCATCACGATATTGGCGTAAAAAATCGAAGGCATCATTGTCAGTTGCCACGATGGCATCGAACTTGGCAGAGAGGAATTTATGACCGAACATCTGGCGCAAATCAGCAAAATACGTTGGATCGAATACCCGTTTGGTGTCCATGTATTCGATATGGAGTTCAACAGGGCGCCGGCTTTTTTCAAGTACCTCCCGAACCCCGGCTGTTTCCCCATCGGTCCAGTCCATGCCTTGGTGGTAGGAATTTAACAGAAGAATCTGGACAGCACGTTCCCCTGCCTGCGCGACATTTATTCCCGTGACAGCAATCAGCCAGCAAATCAAGATGTTCAGCATCAATTTCGTGTTTATATGCCAATTCATCAGGGTTCCTTTTAAGAATTAGTCAGTGTTCGATCGAGCAGGAAATTAATTTGAGGGTCATGACAAGAACAGGGGCATCATATTTATGCTATAGCCTACTCATGACCCTTATTTTATATTACAGGATTGACCCAAGTCAAAGTAACAGGAAATATTTCTGGTATAATGGGATCATATGCAACAAATCAACGCTCCGTTAATCATAAACTATTTCCCGACGAGGACATCCAAATGAAAATAATGCGCAAGATTATCAAGATAGACGAAGGACTCTGTAACGGCTGCGGCCTCTGTGTACCGGACTGTGCGGAAGGATCCCTGCAGATCATTGACGGCAAGGCTAGGCTGGTGGCCGACAAGCTCTGCGATGGCCTGGGCGCCTGCCTTGGTTCCTGTCCCACCGGCGCCCTGCAGGTCATCGAGCGTGAGGCCGAGGATTTTAGTGAAGAGGCGGTGCAAGAATTCCTGGCCCAGAAGAAGAAACAAGAGGCAGCAACAGCCAGCCCCAGACCCTCCGGCTGTCCGTCAGCTAGGCTCCAGACCTTTGCCCCGCAGACCCCATGCCAGATGGCCAACAAACCATCTCTCGCCGTCGCCGCTCCCGCCATCCCTGGCTCCCACGACATTAGGCCATCCATGGCCGTCACCGGCGGCACCTCAGCCCTGAGCCACTGGCCGATCCAGATCCGGCTGGTACCGCCAACCGCTCCTTTCCTGCAGAATGCCGACTTGCTGGTGGCAGCCGACTGCTCAGCCGTCGCCGCCCCCAATTTCCAGACAGACTTTCTAACCGGCAAGGTAGTGATGATGGGCTGCCCCAAATTTGACGACGCCCAGAGCTATGTCCAGCGTTTCGCCGAGATCATCACCACCTGCAATCTCAACAGCCTGACCATCCTGATCATGGAAGTCCCCTGCTGCTCCTCCATGGTCGGCATCATCAAACAGGCCATGGAACAGGCCGGCAAGACCGTGCCGGTGGAACAGATCACCCTCTCCACCCGCGGTGAGGTGATTGGCCGCAGCAAGTGGTAAAAAGGCTGAAGGTTTTTAAAGACAATGAAGGCGTAACTATACAAAATTACTTAGGGATATAGAAATTACAATTTACCGTTTTTGAACATGTAGGTCGAACTTCAGTCCGATAACGGCGGTAGTATCGAGCCCCGCTGTCGGACTGAAGTCCGACCTACTACTGTGGCCGATATCCGGCAATTCAGCAATTTCCGAATCCCTTACCTTTGAAGTGGCGTGAGCCGAATATCGAGTGATACTTCAAACCTTCGGTCTTCAGCCTTTAGCCTTCCCGTTTTCATCCAACACCTCTCTGACAATCTGGGCGAGTGTTCTTATATCGACAGGTTTCATAGCATATTTTTTAATGCCATGCGCCAAGGCCTCTTCTTCTGTCATGATCGAACTGTAACCCGAGCACAGGATAATCGGCATATCCGGCTCTATTTTCATGATCTCTTGAGCCAGTTCAATCCCGGACAGATTGGGCATGGTTTGATCGGTTATAACCAAGTCAAATGCATCTGCATGGGTGTAAACTTTCGCCAGGGCCTCTTTACTGTTTGTGGTTGCTGTAACCTTGTAACCAAGCAATTCTAACGTCGATTTATTGAGGGTGACAATAATATCTTCGTCATCAACAACCAGAATCCGCTCTGTTCCCCTTGGGATATCCTTGATATCGATTGCTGCAAAAACAGGTGCAGCCTTTTCCAGGGCTGGAATATAAACATGGAACGTAGAGCCTTTGCCAGGTTCACTCTCCACCTCGATAAAGCCATGCAGAGTTTTAACAATTCCGTGAACAACCGCCAGCCCAAGCCCACTGCCTTTCCCCACCTCTTTTGTCGAAAAATAAGGTTCAAAAATTCTGGCCATTGTTTTTTTATCCATACCGCAACCTGTGTCCCGGACAAATAACTCAATAAAGGGACCAGGAGCAACATCACTTTCAACAATGTCTTCCTGGCGTATTTCTTTACGACATAATTTGACGGTCAAGGCGCCTTTTTCTTTTTCCATGGAATGACAAGCATTGGTGCAGAGGTTCACCACGATCTGGTGGACACTCATCGGATCTGAGAGGATGGAACCACATTCTGGATCGATGTGCTCTTCTATGGAAATCGTGGTTGGCAGTGTTGCCCGCAACATCTTCAACGCCTCTTTGACAATCAAATGGGGTTGAAAAGGCTGCCGTTGCTGATCTGCTTTGCGGCTGAAGGTGAGAATCTGCTTAACAAGGTCTGCTGCCCGCCTACCTGAGCTGACGACTTGTTCAATGTCCTTTCTTGCCCTGCTGTCCTCCGGTAGATCGTGTATGGCGAGCTCAGAAAAACCAAGAATAGCCGAGAGGATATTGTTGAAATCATGGGCAATGCCGCCAGCCAGGGTCCCAATGGCCTCCATTTTATGGGACTGAAAAAGTTCCTCCTCTATTTTTTTCTGCTCAGTTATATCCCTGGCGACATGAATGAGATACGGAATCTTCCCCTTCTCCGCAGCCATTACGGCAGAAGACACCTGAAAAATTTTTCCCAGATTCTCATTTTTGATGACAGCTGAATGGTTTTCTGCGTCCTGGACTGTCTCCACCAGAGGGCAACCGGCGCAGGGTTGTGAGCCACCGGTGAAAACCTCGTAACAATATTTACCTTGCAACTCTCCAGGCTGTGCCTGAAAAAACTGGCGAGCGGCTTTGTTGGCCTGGACAATGCGCATATTTTTGTCCTGAATAGTGACAATGTCGATCATCGCATCAAATGTTTCCTTCCATTGCTCCTTGCTGATGAGCACCTCAATCTCAAAAAGTTTCTGTTTGGTGATATCACTGATGATGACTCGGCGTTCAGGCAAACCATCAGTTTCCAGCACCAAGATCTCCTGAATCTGGGCCCAGAACAAGGAGCCATCCGCTCGCACCATCCGCAACTCGCAGACATTAGGGGCTCCCGTTTCAGCGAGATGCTGGCGATGGATGTAGTAGTTATCCTGATCTTCGGAGAAGATAAAATGGGAGAACGGCCGCTTCAGCAACACGCCTCGGGCCACGCCCAGCAAATTGGCAATGGTGAGATTGGCTTCGACTATAAGCCCCTGTTGACTGAGGGTCAGATAGCCCGCCGGGGCAAGATTATAGAGATCGAAGTAACGCGCCCGCTCGGTTTCCAGATTATGCTGGGAGATGCGTAATTCCTCATTCTGCATCTCCAGCTCGATTTTATGCACCCGCAGTTCATGGAGCAGTTGTTTCGCCGCCTCAGGTGACATTCTTTCCTGAGCTGCGCTCTCGTCTTTCCAGACCTTTTCTTCTGCCCGTTTACGCAGTTCCTGGGTTGAGTCACTGGGTGTTTGCGCCATGGTCTACCTCCCCCCCCCCCCTAATGGTTTTTTGTTTTTCAGGTTATTTAACCCTGTTACGCGCGGTTTCTAAAGCAAAGTGAACCCTGCTTATTTATAGCCTCTCACACCCTATGGCTCCCTGTCAAGAAGAGCCGACATCGCCACCAGATTCTTTCGCTGGAATCGCCCGCTCCGTCGTCGCAATGGCATAGACCTCCCCAGCTTCATTTATCAGGGCGGTGGCAATCATCCGAACCTTGACAATCCTGCCGTCTTTGGCAATTCGCTCAGTATTATAGGGTTCCAGAATATCAGAATGGATCAACTGCTGGATAATGGCCAATGCCTTCTCCTGCAACCCCGTCGGAACCAGGCTGCGGATATTCATGGTCAGCGCCTCGGCCTCGCTCCAGCCATACATCCGCTGCGCCGCCCAGTTCCAGGAGAGGATGCGGCCCTCCAGATCCTGCAACAAAATAGCATCGTATGAATTCTCAACGATGGCAGCTGAGCGCCGCATCATCTCCCGCCCCTGCCTTACCTCCATGATATTGACAAAGCTGATAACCGCCCCCTCGATCACATTTTCCAGGGTTCGATAGGGGCGGACACGCAACAGAAACCACTCGCCGGTGGTAGTCTGCACTTCTATCTCTTTGGGAATCAGGGTGTCTACCACCGCCTGCACATCGGCTACCAGGCTGTCATACCCGGTCAGATTGGTGACGATATGGCCGAGCGGCCGCCCCAGATCAGAGGGGATCAAATTGATAACCTGGGTGATGGCCGGAGTGAAACGCTGGATTCGCAGTCGATGATCAACAAAGGCGATACCAATATCGGTACCGGCCAGCAGGTTGTTCATGTCATTATTGGCGCGTGACAAATCAACCACCTTGGTCTGCAATTCCGCATTGACCGTGGCCAACTCCTCGTTCACTGATTGCAGCTCCTCCTGGGAGGTCTCCAATTCCTCGTTGGTCGATTGCAGCTCCTCATTCACCGACTGCATCTCTTCGTTGGAGCTGTCCAGCTCTTCAATGCTGCGCTGGAGATAGTGTTCCTTGGTCTGCAATTCCTGGCGCAAGGCGGCAATGCGCCCATCAGTATCGGCCTGATTCTGACCGGTGCTGATGCTCTGCCCCCCCCCTGATTCTGCCGGCAGTCCCAGCGGCAACTCCGGCGCATCTTCAAGGACAACCAGATACA
Source organism: uncultured Desulfobulbaceae bacterium (assembly GCA_903891045.1). Classification (GTDB taxonomy): domain Bacteria; phylum Desulfobacterota; class Desulfobulbia; order Desulfobulbales; family Desulfocapsaceae; genus UBA2270. Next base: position 6,592 of record CAITDH010000177.1, read on the forward strand.
ACATCTGTTCGGTGGCCGTCAGACCATTCCCTGCTTCAACAAAGAACGATGACCCCACCGGCACGACGGTAAGATTAACAGTGGTAAAATCACCGTTGGTTTTTACCCGCAGGCCGGGATGGCATACCGGCTCTTTATGGATTACGGCCTGATAGAGGGCAGTCGTCAGATCATGGCGCAAACCTTCGCGGGCCATCTTCAGGATATTCAAGCTGGCCTCACCTGGTGGCGGCTCCAGAAAACGACCGGTCCGGCCATGCAGATAAAAGATCTCGCCGCGTTCACTGACCAGCACCCCAACCGGGGCGTAACGTTGGAGCAATATCCTTTCCGTCAACTCGCGCATGGGCAATTTACTCTGTTCCGCAGGATGGCCAGAGGGACGCATGACCTCCCCACCCTCTGGCGGCGACGGCAGAAACCGGCGCAGGATCGGACGATAGACACCGGGCACTTCATCTTTGCGTTGAAACAGTTTCCACTGACGGTCAACCGGCGTAAAGATCTCCTCAAACTCGCCGATACTCTCGGAAGTTCCGAGAAAGAGCATCCCACCCATCCTCAGAGCGTAATGGAACAAAGGGATCACTTTTTTCTGCAGTTCCCCGTTCATATAGATCAACAGGTTGCGGCAGGTGATCAGATCCAGTTTGGAAAAGGGCGGGTCTTTAATCACATCATGTTCAGAAAAGATCACCATATCCCGGATACTTTTATTGATGCGATACGTCGTACCGTCCGCTTGCAGAGTAAAAAAACGCCTCAGCCTTTCGGCAGAAATATCAACAACAATGCCGGCAGGATAAGTCCCGACCCGGGCCGTATCAATGGCCTGACTGTCAATATCGGTGGCAAACAACTGCACCTTGAAAAACTGTTTCAACGTCTCCATCTGCTCCTGAATAAGGATGGCAATGGAGTACGCCTCTTCACCGGTGGAACAGCCGCAGGTCCAGACCCGAATGGTCGAGCCGGACGGCTTGTCGGCAAAAAGTTGCGGGATGACCTTGGTTTCAAGGGCAACAAAGGCATCAGGGTCACGGAAAAAGTTGGTAACCCCGATCAACAGTTCTTGAAAAAGCGCCTTGAGCTCAATCGGGGTCTGCTGCAGAAAACGGACATAATCACTGAGTTCAGTGATCTGATGAATACCCATGCGCCGTTCAATACGGCGGCTGATAGTATTCTGCTTGTACTGCGAGAAATCATGACCAGTCTGGGACCGAATCAGAATAAAGATCTTTTTTAACAGGTCTTCTGACCTGGGAACTTCGGCGATGTGCGGCCGGACAAATTTTCCAAAGATATTTTTGACATAGGAAATCAGCATGGCCGGCATTTCCGCCACCGGCAGGACATAGTCCACCATGCCGTTGGCAATGACACAGGAGGGCATACCGTCAAACTCGGCAGATTCGGGATTCTGGGCCATGACCATTCCGCCCTCGCCCTTTATCGCCCTCGCCCCCAGGGTGCCATCGCGGCCGGTGCCGGAAAGAATGATGCAGATCGCTTTTTCCTGCTGATCCTGGGCCAGGGAACGAAAGAAAAAATCAATCGGCAGGTGCTGACCACGGGGCAGGACCGGCTCCAACAAATGGAGAGCGCCATGGAGAAATGACAAATCCCGGTTGGGTGGGATAATATAGACGCAGTTGGGTTGCACCACTACCCCATCCTCGACCTCAAAAACCTGCATCCGTGTATAGCGCCTGATCAAATCAGCGAGGAGACTCTTGTGCTCCGGGGCCAGATGCTGCACCAGGACAAAGGCCATGCCGGGCTCGGAATCGGCAGGCATGGCGGAGAAGAAGGCCTCAAAGGCCGCCAGGCCACCGGCCGAGGCGCCGATGCCGACCACGGGAAATCCGGGATCAGGGGCGGGAACGGCAGGATCTGTTTCTGATTGGACCTTTGTTGAAATGGTTATCTGTTCCGTTTCCGGTACAGAGGGTTCTGCCGATATGTCCTGTTTTTTTCGTTTGCTCATATCTTTTCCACTGTTGATCCAGGAATGTCCTGTGAGTTTTCTGTATTGATCTCCCCCTCCCTTGAGGGGAGGGGGTTGGGGGGAGGGTGAAAGTGGCCGGATAGTTTCATCTGGCAAAGGCACCCCCCACCCTAACCCTCCCCCCTGTTGGGGGAGGGGAATTTTTCTTTCGTATGGTCAGTCTCAAGCCCTGGGGCGATTCAGAGACAGCTACCCCAAAAGGTTGCAGCAATTGGAAAAGCGGGCGGCCAAAGAGAAAAAGCTCCTCCGTCAAAGAGAGGTTAAATTCCCGCACCATTCGATCACGAAAGGCAAGATCGGTGTTCACCTGCGTTTCCAGTGACCGCAGGACATTCTCTGTCGGATCAATCAGGTTCTTCTCCACCGCCCGCATATCAGGACAGGAACACAATCGTTCATGCTCCTGCACCAATGGCCGGAGCAGGTCTCCCTCCTCCAGAATATCCAGACGCCTGAGCAGATCCTGACCGACAAGAGCCAGGGTCTCTTCAGGCTGCCAGCACTTCAACACCCCGCAGGCCACTGGCCGGCTCCCGTAGATGGAGCACCCTTTGCTGGCAGGGTCATAATAACAGCAGCACCAATCCTGGCCGGTTCCCCGGATCTTCACTAGTTCAGCAAGCACTGGCTCAATCCGATCAGAGAGCGGATTATAGGCCAGTTCGCCCCGCCGGATGGTAATCAGATCGCCAAGCGGCAATTGGCCACCCCGCACCAGGGCCAGATCCTGGCCATGAAGGGCCGGACCGCCTTTCTGACAGCAGATGCCGCAGCATAAACACTCGGTTTGTTTTTCCCTCATCATAAATGAACCTGCACAAATATTTATAAATTTTGGCTATCAGCTTTCAGTAATGTTTAGTTCCAAACTCAACTTTCTGAGTTGTAAATTTATTCAAGATTACAATAAGTTGCATGGATAAAAGTAGTAAGCTGTTCGTCATGCCGGAATGACGACCGGCAATAACGTCATATGGCTTGTCATTTTAGCGGGTTACATCAAGTCGGAAAGTTGAGTTACAAAATTGCATTCAACGTATTTACTCCCTCTCCCTGAGGGAGGGGGTTGGGGTGAGGGGGAAAGGTCTGATTTCAAACTCCTGCTGTCCCCCTCATCCGGCCTTCGGCCACCTTCTCCCTCGGGGAGAAGGAATTGTTTCGATGTTTTTGGTAAATTTTAGCACTCATCAGAGTGCTAAAACTCAATCTTGAAACTGCACACCCCTTCTTCCACCCGACTCTGCACCTTATAGCCGGAATGGTTAAAAATCGCCTGCATCCGTTTGTTATCACGCAGGACCTCGGCCGTAAATCCACTGATTCCGCTGGCCTTGGCAATAGTTATCAGATGGCGGAAGAGAAAGTTTCCCAACCCCTTGTTCTGCCACTCATCCCGAATTATAAAGGCGACCTCGGCCATATTGGTGTGCTCATCGAGATAATAACGGCCAACGGCAATGATATCATCCCCATAGGCCTCGGGCAGGGTGCCGACAATGGCCACATCCTTGCGGTGATCGACATAGACAAAATTCTGGATCTGTTTCTGGCCGAACCGTTGATTATGACTCATGAACCGGTAATAAAGGGTCTCCTGGGACAGGTCATAGAGCAGATCCCGCATCCGTGGCTCATCGGTGGGATGAATGGGCCGGAAATTGACCTGGGTGCCGTTCTCAAGCAGCGAGCTGGTCTTCATCAGATCCAGGGAGGCAACCACAAATTTCCCTTCCACATCGGCAAATTCGCGGCGCAGATACCTGGCCTCGATAGCCTGTTTCAAAAGCTGCTCCCGGTGATCAGGATGGGCAATGGAAACAAGGGCCAGGGTTCGATCCTGCACCGATTTGCCGTGCAGATAGGCCACCCCGTATTCGGTGACCACATAGTGAACCGTGCCCCGGGTGACCACCACCCCGGAGCCGCTGCTTAAGGACACCACAATACGTGACTTGCCGTCTTTGGTGGTGGCCGGCATGACAATAATCGCCCGACCGCCAGGCGATCTGGCCGCCCCGCGATTAAAATCCACCTGGCCGCCGATCCCGGAGTAAAAGACCCCCTCTTCAGAATCAGAGCAGATCTGGCCGGTGAGATCAATTTCAAGGGCCATATTGATGGCAACCATCCGGTTCTGCTTACCAATCACCGTGGAGTCATTGACATACTCGGTGGGCCGAAATGAAAACAGGGGATTATCATTGACATAATCATATAATTTTTTGGTTCCCATGCAAAAGCTGGTGACAATCTTGCCCCGATCCGTGGATTTACGGGCCCCGCTCACCGCCCCCGACTCAATCAGGTCAATGATATCATCGGTGATCAACTCGGTGTGGATCCCCAGATCATGCTTGCCGTACAGGGCATGCATCACCGCCTGGGGAACCCGGCCGACACCGGGAATCCGGCCCAGTCCAAACTCAACCGTGGCCCCGTTCGGAATCAGAGCGGCCACCAGTTCGGCAATCCGGGCGCTCACTTCGTGCACCGGTTGCGATTCGCGCTCCAAGAGGGGCACGTCGGCCGGCACCAGGATATCCAGATCAGCGACATCAATCAGGCTGTCGCCACGGGTCCATGGCATCTGCGGATTGACCTGGGCAATCACCAGCGAGGCGTTCTCGGCGGCCGCCTTGACAATATCAACAGACACCCCAAGGCTCATCTTGCCGCGGGCATCCGGCGGAGTCACCTGAATCAGGGCCACATCAAGGGGCAACTGCCCGGAGTTCAACAACCCCGGGATGTCGGACAGAAGGATAGGGGTATAATCCCCCCGGCCCTCCTGAATCACCTCCCGGACATTATGGCCGATAAAAAAGGAATTGACCTTGAAGCAATCGGCATATTTCCGGTCGGCATAAGGGGCGTCGCCCTTGGTCAGCAGTTCAACGATCTCGACATCGCAGAGAGTGCCTGCCATCTCGGTCATGGCCTGCACCAGCACGGTCGGTTCGCCGCAGCCGGTGCCCAGAAAGACCCGATGGCCGGAGCGGACATGGCTCAGGGCCTTCTTCGGGGTCATGATCATATCCTTGTAGGTCTCTTTCCAGTTCACATCATATTCCATGATCTTCTCCTTAGGTGCCGTTACCGAAAGAGCAAGGGCTTTTTCTTGATCTTTCGGTTTACGGCACCTTATGCCGCCTCAAGGAAACTGCCAGTCTTTTCCGGCTGTTTCCTTGGGTGGCGTTTGGCAAACAAGGGACAAAGAGCCATTACGAAATAACATGACCATTTATATCTGTTTCGTTATGGCACCTTATGCCGCTGACGACACTGTATCGTTATAGTTATTGTTTGACGATGGCCTCAACAGGTAATGGGGCCAAGGTCATGCGCGCGTCCGCCACCACCGGCTCGGAACCAAATTCTCCGACAATAAACGGGTTGATATCCAGCTCCAGGATCTGCGGGAAATCCGTGGTCAACTGGCTGATCCGCTGCAACCCTGAGGCAATGGCAGTGATATCCACCCCTTTCTGCCCCCGTTTGCCTTCAAGCATGGCATAGGAGCGGGTAGATTTCAGCATCTGGATGGCCTCCTCTTCTGTGATTGGAGCAAGATGGAAGGTCACATCCTTCATCACCTCGACAAAGATGCCGCCCAGACCAAACATGAGCATGGGCCCGAACTGGGGATCACGAGTCATGCCAATGATGACCTCCAACCCCTTCTTGGCCATCTGCTCCACATAGATCCCTTCAATCAAGGCATCCGGCACCCGCTTGCGGATCTTCAGCATCATCAGGTCATAGGCGTCACCAACCGCCTCGCCATTGGCCAGATTGAGCATCACCCCGCCCAGATCGCTTTTATGGACGATATGAGGGGAGACGATTTTCATGGCCACCGGATAGCCAATGCGCTCGGCGATCTCCACCGCCTCGTCGGCGCTGCCCGCCAGGGCCCCATCCTGCACCCGAAACCCATAGGCCCCAAGGATGTCCTTGCCCTTCACCTCGCCAAGCTGCAACATCCCGGTGCGCTGCCTACGGCTGATGATGCGCTCCACCCGCCGCCGGTTCACCCGGAACCGGGTCACCAGGCGCGGCGGCCGCTGTTTCCAGGCCGCGTATTCTACCATGCCTTTCAGGGCGGAGACAGCCCGCTCAGGCGATTCATAATCAGGAAGTCCGGCCGCGGCCAGCTCCTGGTGGCCCGGCATCACATCGCGGCCCCCCATGAACGAGGCCACCACCGGCTTGGAGCCATCCAACGCCCTGGCAATGGCAATCGCCGTCTCGGCCGGCCGGGTCATGGCCTGGGGGGTGAGGATCACGAGAATGGCATCCACAGAAGGATCGGTCTGGGCCGCCTCAATGGCTGCCACATAGCGCTCAGGATCAGCATCGCCCAATACATCAATCGGATTGCCGACACTGGCCGCCTGGGGCAGTTCGGCCCGAAGCGCGGTGGCGGTATTGCGGTCAAGTTCCGCCACCTCCATCCCGGCCTTTTCGACCGCATCCGCGGCCATGGTGCCCGGGCCGCCGGCATTGGTGATAATAAGAATCCGGTTGCCCTTGGGCAGCGGCTGCATGGATAAAGCGGTGGCATAGTCAAAGAGGGCATCAAAGGTATCGGCCCGCACCACGCCGGAACGCTTGAAGGCCGCGCCATAGGCGGTATCAACCCCGGCCAGAACGCCGGTATGCGAAGCCGCCGCCTTCAATCCGGCAGCCGTGGTTCCCGATTTGAGGATAATCACCGGCTTGCGGGTCGCAGCCTCCTCCGCCGCCTTGACAAAATTATTGCCGGTGGCGATATCTTCAAGGTAGCCGACAATCACCTTGGTCTGCTCATCATGGGCCAGATAGGAAAGCAAATCAACCTCGGAGATATCCGCCTTGTTGCCGATACTGATCAGCTTGGCCAACCCCAGATGGCGACCGGCTGCCAGATCGAGCATAGCGGTGCACAAGGCCCCGGATTGAGAGAAGATGGAGATCCCCCCAGGCTCCGGCATCCGCCCGGCAAAGGAGGCATTGAGCCTGGCCTCCGTATTGATCAGCCCCAGACAGTTTGGCCCCAGCATCCGCACATTGTGACGCTGACAAAGCTCAGCCACCTTCTTTTCCCGCGCCATCCCCTCCGGCCCGGTCTCCCGAAATCCGGCGGTGATGACAATGACCGCCTTGGTTTTGGCCTGGATACTGTCTTCCACCGCCGCATAAACCAAAGCATTCGGCACCACAATCACGGTCAGGTCAATCTCCTTACCCCAGGCCGCAAGCGTTGGATAACAAGGCAGACCCAACAGGGTGTCAACCGTAGGATTCACCGGAACTATGACCCCTGCAAAACCATCATGCACCAGATTGGCCAGGATATCATGACCAACCTTACCAGGGCTCCTGGAGGCGCCAATCACCGCCACCGACTGCGGACGAAAAAGGACATCAAGGCTCATATCAACTCCTTAAAAAAGATACCAATTATCTCAGAAATAGAATTACAAGGCCGGATGAATCCCGGCCTCCCGCAGCAGGTTGATAACCGAGGCGATCTTGTAGGTATTCAAACGCAGATAGATCCGGTTGCCATGCTCTTCATCATGGATGCGCAACAGACGGGTAAAAGGGATCTCATGCTGTTCAAGCAGGGTGACAATCCGGGTCATGAGGCTGCTCTGGCCATCACCGCTCCCGCCATCCCTGGCTCCCGCGGAATTAGACCGTCCCTGGTCGTCGTCTTCAATGCCCAGCAAGACCGACCCTTTTTCACCCACCCCGAAAAGCTCCTTATAGGCCGCAAGCAGATCCCCGCTGGAAAAAATACCCACCAGGCGGCCATCCTCAAGGACCGGCAGCGCCCCCACGCCCTCACGATTAAAAAGGAGCAGGGCGTCATCCAGGGTTGATTCCGGGGTCAGACCAACACACTCAGTGCTCATGATATCAGCCACCATCGCCTTCTCCACCCGCTCATAGGCATGAAGACGCTCGGTTTCCGTAAGCATGGAGGAAGGAAAGGCCGAACGCAGATCCCGGTCGGTAATCATCCCAACCAGTTGCCCTTGTTTGTCCACCACCGGCAGATGCCGAAAATGATTTTCATTCAACAGACACCTGGCCTCTGGAAGCAACATCTCTGGCGTTGCGGTCAACACCCCTCTGATCATATATCGGGAAATATACATGGCATCTATTCAGAAAAAGTTAGAGTTCAATAATTTTATCAGGACTTCCATAGGTTCAGCAAGAAATCACCAAGCCAAAAGTCCCTGGACATAGGCCTCAACCGATTCTCCCAGCACCGTCAACTCATACCCACCCTCCAGGATAGAAAGCAACCTGCCACCGCAATGCAGATTGCTCCACCCGCGGACACTCTGCCCGATCTTTTCATACAGCCCTGTCGAATAGAGCAGACCCGACATCTCATCGGCCTTGTGGCCATCAAATCCTGCGGCCACAATCATGGCATCAGGCCGCCACTGGGCAATCTTTTCTGCCACCGGCCCATGGAGCAGCGCCAGAAACTGTTCATCACCGGCGCCTGGAGAAAGCGGCAGGTTCAGGATAGAGCCGCGCCCAGCGCCAAACCCTTTCTCATCGGCGTACCCGGTGCCAGGATAGCTGAAGCTGGGATGTTCATGGATACTGATATACAACGAATCCGCCTCATGCTCAAAGGCCGACTGAATGCCGTTGCCATGATGGGCGTCAAAATCAAAGACCACTATCCGCTTCCGGCCATGACGCTGCTGCCAGTAACGGGCGGCGACCACACAGTTATTGATAAAACAAAAACCAAAGGGCCTGATCCGCTCGGCATGATGACCGGGAGGCCGTACCAGACAGAAGGCCGCTCCCGCCAGTCGCTCCTGCGCCGTCCATGGCGCCCGCGACACTTGGCCATCCTTGGCCATCGTCCCTGGCTCACGCGGCATTAGGCCATCCCTGGCCGTCACCTGTTCCGCCTGCCCCTGTTCCAGCAGATCAATGGCAACAAGTCCGGCACCGGCCGCCAGAGTTGCCACCTTATAGGAGTCATAACAGATCTGGTTATCGGTATGATCAATAAAGGTCTTTCCCGAGAGTACCGCCTCTTCAAAACGAAAGAGCCACCCCTCATCATGGGCCGCCATCAGCCATTGCCTTTCAGCTGGACGGGTACCCTGAAGACTCAGGCATGAAGAACAATCACTCTGCTGGAGAGTGGCAAGAATGGTCTGAAGCCGGGCCGGGATTTCAGGATGATCGCTACCCGTGTCGTGATCGAGGAGGCGGAGATCAGTGAGGAGGATTAATAAAGGAGGGGGACGCATAATCACCTGGGCGGAGAGATCATGAAACAAACAGGAAGGTACCTTGAATAATTCCCTTCTTCTGGTGTATCCTGCAGAGGAAATGATGTCAAATGGTATTCATGACTCCTCTGAATACCTTAAAATCAACAGACAGGAGCGCCTCCCCCATGATCAATATCACTCTTTACCGTTCAGCCCTTTGACCACGGTGCCACATGGCCCGTAAAACTCTGTATGAGTTAATCGACAGCAAGCCTGACATCCACGTTGAAGAAGTAGATATTGTCACCAACCCTCTACGGGCATGGAAGGATGGAGTGCGCTTTATCCCCACCCTGAAGAGTGGCAACAAGACCCTGACCGGCATCTTTCTCAGCCGTGAGGAAATTCAAGGGTTTTTAGAAGAGGTGAGCCTGCAGCTCTGAAATCCAGGTTCTCTGGATTTCATGCTCACCCCTTCTCTTTCAAAATGGCGGGGCAATGGTGACCAGGATGCGCAGATCCGTATCGGCCTTGACTCCATGCGGTTCGTTGATATCACTGACCAGGATATCACCGGCCACAGCGGGAATCGCGGCCCCGTTTTCCCCCAAAAACTGACCGGTTCCCTCAATGACCTGGATGCTCACCTGCCCTTCGGCGGGATGATGGTGCACCGGAAAGATCTGCCCCGCCTGCAGGTTGAAATTCAGGATCCTGAAATAAGGTGAATCGTGAAGCAGGAACCGCTTCAAACCTTTCTCTTCAAAGACCCTGGACTCAGCCAAATGGATAGTCTTCATATTTTTTCTCCTTTCGAATATTTTGCAGGTAAGCGAGCTCAAAGTCTGCACTTACCTGTAAACTTCCAAACTTCCTGACAATAAAGAACATTTACAACCGGGTGGCCCGGTTCAGACTGCTGAGCATCGCCTTGATCGAGGCGATAATGATATCGGTATCCACCCCCGCTCCCCAGATCCTCCTGCCATCGGGATATTCCGTCTCGATATAGGCGACCGCCTTGGAGCTGGAGCCCTTGGTCAGGGCATGTTCATGATAGCCGCACAGGGTAAACTCACAACCAAGCCCATCTTTCAGAGCGGTACAAAAAGCATCGAGCGGGCCATTGCCCGCAGCTGAAAATGTTCTGGCCTCACCATTCACACTGATGACCGCCTCAACATCAGCGGAAGAACGTTCTTCTTCAGTATCCACATGCCGCTTCATAACATTAAAACTGATCAGGCCATAGGGGCGGACAAGGGCCAGATATTCATCCTTGAAAGCACCCCAGAGCTCGGCCATCTGCAACTCCCGGCCCTCGCGGTCAGTGAGTTTCTGGATGACCGCTCCAAACTCAGGATGCATCTCTTTGGGCATCTGGAAGCCAAACTCCCGGTCCATGATATAGGCGACGCCCCCCTTACCCGACTGACTGTTGATGCGGATAATGGATTCATAGCTCCGCCCGACATCCCGAGGATCAATGGGCAGATAGGGCACAGCCCATACCCCGTCAGCAGCGGCATCACAGGCGTTCATCCCCTTATTGATGGCATCCTGATGGGAACCGGAAAAGGCGGTATAGACCAGCTCGCCCGCATAAGGCTGACGGACATGCACCGGAATCCGGGTCACCCGTTCGGAGACATCAATCACCCGGTTGATATCATGGAGATTCAGCACGGGATTGATCCCTTGCGTAAACATATTCAGCGCCAGGGTGATGATATCAACATTGCCGGTGCGCTCCCCGTTGCCAAACAGGGTGCCTTCCACCCGGTCACCTCCGGCCATAAGCGCAAGCTCGGTGGCCGCCACAGCGCAGCCCCGGTCATTATGGGCATGAAGGCTGATAATAGCGCAATCGCGGCGTTTCATATTCCGGCAAAACCATTCAATCTGATCGGCATAGACATTGGGGGTCGCCATTTCGACCGTGGCCGGCAGATTAATGATCACCCTGTTCTCGGGGGTTGGCTTCCACACCCCCATGACCGCCTCGCAGATCTCAAGGGCAAAATCCATCTCGGTCCCGGTGAAACTCTCCGGGGAATACTCATAGCGGAAAGCAGTTTCAGGATAGAGTGCCGCCTCCTCCCGGATCCAGCGCGCCCCCTGGATAGCCAGAGCAGTGATCTCCGTCCTGTTCATCTGAAAGACCACCCGCCGCTGGAGGGTGGAAGTAGAATTATAGAGATGAACAATGGCGCGTCTCGCCCCTTTCAGGGCCTCAAAGCTCTTCTTGATCAGATGTTCCCGGGCCGGGGTCAGGATCTGGATGGTTACATCTTCAGGGATCAACCCTTGTTCAATAAGCGTCCTCGCGAAATCAAACTCCACCTGCGAGGCCGAGGGAAAACCAATCTCGATCTCTTTAAAACCAACATCCACAAGCAGTTGAAAGAGCTCCAGCTTTTCCTCAAGATTCATGGGCTGAACCAGGGCCTGATTGCCGTCTCGCAGATCCACACTGCACCAGTCAGGGGCCCTGGTGATGGTTTTTCCAGGCCAGGAGCGGGTTGGCAGATCCAACCGGGGATAGGGACGATACTTTTTCACTGCATCAGGATTCATGACCTTCAAACTCCTTTTGTTGAGATGGTCTTTAGACCTGCGAAACCCGCGGACAAAGAAAAAAAGGCCGGGGTTTTGAACCG